>NZ_JAJCNF010000049.1:0-11366 GCF_020560945.1 Dorea sp. 210702-DFI.3.125 | reverse complement strand
CAAACATCCGTAAAAACTATTTGAATCAGACCATATCTGAGATCGTAAATCGAAAACCAAGATTTATCTGTATTGAAGATCTGAATGTCAGCGGAATGATGAAAAATAGACATTTATCCAAAGCAGTTCAGGAACAAGGATTTTTTTGGTTTAGAAAACAGCTTGAATACAAATGCAGTGATAAAGGGATCCAGCTTATTGTGGCTGATCGGTTTTACCCATCATCAAAGCTTTGCAGCTGTTGTGGAAATATCAAAAAAGATTTGAAATTATCTGACAGGGTTTATAGATGTGCGTGTGGGAATATAATTGACAGAGATTTCCAGGCATCAATAAATCTTAAGGGGTATGGAGAACGATTTGCAAGCTGACACTGAAACGTTAATGCAAATATGTACGGATACGTTAGTCCGGAATTTACGCCTATGGAGAGTACAAGAACTTGTGAGTAGATAGATATTTATATCATCAAAAGCATACTCGTTGAAGTAGGAATGAAACATAGAAGTTTGTAACTTTTTATAAGTTTTCAGTAACGGTTATTGCTGAAAAGTGATAGCCTTTGTTTTATAATGAGGCTAAGTTAGATGATAAAAGAAAGTGGGATAAGCTATGACATTGGAAGAATTGAAAGCATTGCCGAAAATAGAACTGCACTGTCACCTGGACGGTTCACTGAGTCGGGAATTTCTGGAAAGCCGTCTTGGAAGAAAAGTAGAGCCTTCTGAAATTCATGTATCTGATGACTGCCAGAGCCTTCAGGAATATCTGGAGAAATTCGATCTTCCGGGACAGTGTCTGCAGGACGAGAAAGGACTTGAGCTGGCAGGGTATGACGTATTAAAAAGTATGAGTCAGGAAAATGTCCGGTACGCGGAAGTGCGGTTTGCCCCGCTTTTATCAGAAAATGAAAACTTAAGCTGCGGTCAGGTGATAGAGGCAGTCATTCGGGGGATGAATCGTGGAAAAAATGAGTTCGGTGTGGATTATGGCATTATTACCTGTGCCATGCGCCATCACAGCTATGAGGAGAATCTCCGTATGATCCGGACAGCAAGAGAATACCTTGGAAATGGTGTGTGCGCGGCAGACCTTGCAGGAGCTGAGGCCATCTATCCGATGTCAGAATTCATGGAGTTATTTGGACAAGCAAAAAAGCTTGGAATGCCATTTACCATTCATGCCGGGGAGTGTGGAAACGTGCAGAACATTCTGGATTCCGTAGAGGCAGGAGCACTTCGAATCGGACATGGAATCGCCATGCGAGGTAATTCAGAAGTCCAGAAAATGATCCGGGAAAAAGGAATCGGTGTCGAGATGTGCCCGATCAGCAATCTTCAGACGAAAGCTGTAGAAAGCGAAAGTCAATATCCGCTTCGGGAGTTCCTGGACAACGGGATCAAGGTGACGATTAACACAGATAACCGGACCGTCAGCAACACAACCATGACAAAAGAATTGCAATTTATTCAGGAGCATTATAGAATTACCGATGAAGAGATTCGGTTGATGATGATAAATGCAGTAGATACAGCATTTATCCATTGAATCCAGACGAGTAAAGGAGACTGACAGATGGTTACATTAAACGATTATTTATATTCCGGGGATACGGTCTTTAAAATTATACAAAATTATATGACAGATTTGAGAAAAGAAGCAAAGCGGACACATAATGAAATCGACCTTGTGCATAGCAATTGTCTCCTTCAAGTACAGGAAATGCTGGAGCACAACGATTTCCTGACTTCCCAGTCACAGAAAATCCGGGAATTTTACAAGTACATGGCAAAAGAATTTCCATTTCTCGCCTTTACATTTCGTGGAAGAATCAAATCTTTGATACGTACAGAAGAAAAATTCAACGGCTACATTGTAGAATACATTTATAATTATTATGAGGAACATGGAACATATCCGGCTGTGGCAGATTTAAAAGAAAAACTGAGCTGTTTTCGGGATATTATCGCATATCGGATTGTAATTGCATTGCCGAAATGTCATCTGAAGCCGGGACAGAATCTCGAAGAGGAAGAGATGAAATATCTTTATCAGATAGCCAATGCGCTGCCGGGATTTCTGGAAGAACGCGGCTTTACAGCCGAGCCGGCAAAAGGAGTCCGGGAGAGTAAATCAGACTTGCTGGACGGCGAAGTAAAGCCATATTACAGAGATTTCATATCCAACCCGACCATGTACGGTTATCAGTCTTTACATATCACATTTTATGATAATACGTCCAGAAGCTATATGGAAGTGCAGCTTCGAACAAAGAAAATGGACGACATCGCGGAAATCGGACCGGCGAATCACTTGGGGTATGAGAAGCGTCAGGAGCATGAACGAGCAAGAAGAGATGCAGTTCCAAAAGGGGAATGCATTTACTTCGATGAGGCATACGAGCGCGGAATGAAACTTTTTAATTTAGATTTAAAAGACCTTGATGTTAATATGTTCGCAGCAATGAATAACAGCCTGATTAACGACGGCTGCGGACTGTATCGTGGGCGCCTCATTCTGCCATATGAACATTTGTCCAGATTTCAGAACGATTTGATTGATTAAGGTGGAAGAAAATAGCAATTTTATAGAAAAACTTTTGCAGAGAGACAGTTTCTGACATTTGCAAAACGTATAATGGCATAAGAAATGAGCCGATACGGAGGAGCAATATGGAAGAATACAAGAATGGCAAAATCGAGCGTGTTCTCGGAATCTATACGAAATTACTGAACGGGTACATTGTAAATAAAGCAGCCGAAGCCAATGAATATGGAGTAAATGAACGAAGTATACAAAGAGATGTTGATGATATCCGAAATTATCTGGAATTAGAAGCAGTTAACAGTGGTTGCATCAATAATGTCATATATGACCGCCTGAATAATGAGGAAAGTTGCGTAAAAATTAATATTGAAAATGTAAAAAGTCAGGAGAATGTGTAGGTGATGCAAAATCTCCTGACTTTTATAGTATACATTTATTCTGCCAGAAAGTACTGACAACGATTCCAGTACGGCTGGGGTTCTTCCACCATCTGCAACATTCTTGAAAAGCGTGAATATCTGGGACACACCATCAATTTCAAGACCCGAAAGCACTTCAAGGACAAGAAAAGCCATTATGTCCCGGAGGACGAATGGACGATTTTTGAGAATACGCACGAAGCCATTATTGACCAGCAGACCTTTGACCTTGTGCAGAAAATCCGTGGGAATGTCAGACGCTACCCGGACGGCTGGGGCGAAGCAGCTCCCCTCACGGGCTTACTCTATTGCGCCGATTGCGGCGGCAAGATGTATGTCCACCGCACCAACAACGGCAAGCGCATTTCTCAATACACCTGCTCACAGTACACCAAAGTTCCTTGCGGAACGCTCTGCAAGACCCAGCACCGTATCAATGAAGATGTGGTACTGTCCCTTGTCTCTGAAATGCTGAAATCCATTGCCGAGTATGCGAAGCATGACAGAGCCGAGTTTGTCCGTGTGGTGCAGGAAGCGCAGTCCAGCCAGCAGACCACAGAGGTCAGGAAACAGCGGACACGCCTTGCCACAGCAAAGCAGAGAGTTTCCGAGCTGGAAGTCCTGCTCTGCAAAATCTATGAGGACAACATTTTAGGCAAGCTGTCCGACAGCAGATACGCCACTCTGGACGCTCAATACGAAAAGGAACAGTCCGAGCTTACCGCTGAAATCTCTGTTCTGGAAAAGGCTGTCAAGAGCTATGAGAAGCACGAAAAGGACGCTGACCGTTTTATCGCTCTGATTGACAAGTACGAGAACTTCGACAAGCTGACCATTGCTATGCTCAACGAGTTTATCGAGAAAATCCTTGTGCATGAGCGTGACCGCAAAGGCAGTATACAGACCACACAGGAGGTCGAGATTTACTTCAATTTTGTCGGGCGTTTCGTTCCCCCAGCGTTTGGAGAAGTGGAGCTTACTCCGGAGGAATTAGAGGAAATCCGCAAGCGTGAGGAACGCAAGGACAGGCTTCATCAGAACTACTTGAAGCGGAAAGCCAGCGGAGCGCAGAAGCGATACGAGGACAAAATCAAGGGGAGAAAAAAGGCAGAAATCGAAGCCAAGAAAGCCGCTATTCGTGCGGAGGATATTGCAAAGGGAGTGTTCGTCCCTGTCAGCAGTTTACCGCAGAGAGAGCCGATGAAAGGAGTACAAACAGCATGAATATCACTTATACACAGAACGGCGATTATCTTATCCCGAACATCGTTATCCGCAAGACCAAGCCCCTCGGACACTACGGCAGACTTCGCAAGGCGTATCTGGAAATGCACCGTCCGATACTGTTCAATGAACTGGTGCTATCCGACAAGCTCTTTGAGCATTGCGCCGAGATTGACGAAGCGGCACGAAACCGCATGGAGCTGATCGTGCGGTCACTGGCAGAGCAAAACGGCGTGACCGAGCAACTAAAAGCCAAAAACCAAATGGAATGGGTGCGGCAGATGAACGCTTGCAAGGCACAGGCAGAGGAGATTGTGAAAGCGGAATTGATTTATGATTGAGCGAGGAAGTCCGGGCAGAAAACTGTTCGGACTTTTCTCATGTAGTCCAAAGTTGCGGTAGAATTGTTCACGAGTTTTATGGTACAATTTATGCGAATAAAAAAAACGGAAAATTAGAATCTAACAAGAGAATGTGGTTGTATGAAAAAATCCATATTAGTATTTTGGGCAATCGTGTGTCTGTTACCTATTCAAAGGAGGTTTAAGAATTTCAAATGAAACATATAAGAAATATATTGCTGTTGATTACGATTATTTTTGCTTTTGTTATGCAAGCTGAAGTATATCAAAATATGCTCTGGAACTTTAATGGTGCTTATTATTTATCGTCCAGATACACAACTACTAATGACGATATGGATTCATTTTTAGCCAATGCAGAAGATACAGCTGAGAAGCATGGTGTTCATATTTTTTCGACTTTTAATCAGAGAGTTTCTAATTATCAGACAAGACTTTATATTTATGGTGATGATACCGTTGTTCGGGATAGTCTTAAAAGCACAATGGATATTGAGGAAAAAACATATACGGCTTTGATAGGCGGAATCACCGTAATAGAATTTGAAGATTTTAGAGAAGCAAAAAACACAGGCAATGGACAGGAAATAATGGTCAGCTATATCGGTGACGATGATGACATTATTGCCACATATCAAGATTTGGCAAAAGAATATTCTATATCGCAGCCAGAGTTTTGGCAATCAACCGAAACTGATATGATGTTCATTGTTTGGGGCCTGGTTGCCATATTGATGATTGTACTTAATATGATTGAGGTGATACGCAGACAAAAGGAAGTAGTTGTACGAGCTTCTCTGGGCGAAAATGCTGCTGTGATTGCTCTAAAAGCTGTAGTGGCTGATATGATTTCATATGCTGCATTATTCGTCTTAGCAAAGTTGCTTGTTTCTCAATTTATATCGGGAGCGTATGAAGATCATCTCATTTTGGCAGTGTATTGTGCCGGAGCAGTTCTTTCCGTAATTCCTTATGCTGCTTTTGTCCGCTTTGATGTAAAAAAAGCCTTTGCCAATGCTTCAGATAAAAAAGGTATGTTTTATCTTCTGAACGGTCTTAAAGTATTTGCTACTGCTATGACAATTTTTACAATAACTACAAATCTCAGTAGCATTCAAGGTAATTTACTTACAAACACTACTCTTTTAGAAAATCATTATAATGATTATTATTTTGGAGTTATGCAGATTGAACCTCCTTTTGAAGAAAATGAGGAGGAATCCAAAGAGAGCAAATTTTGGAATGACCTTTACGAAAATGAATACAACACTATAAATCCGGTGGTCTGCATAGGCAGCCGGATAAGCGATACGGATAATTATATTTTTGTAAATCATAATGCCAGAGATATGCTACAAGGGTTTTCTGATATGCTTACTGAAGATGATGAAAAAGAGGATATCGTGGTCTTCGTGCCAAAGGGAAGAAATGCGGAATCATACAAAGATATCGCAAAAGAGGAAATTGACTCTCTTACCCAAAATGCAGAAGAACTGCGTGTTGTTTATAAAGAATATTCTGGCAGAGAGCAATTTTATTATCTCAATTCGAACAGAGAAGAGGCTATTGACGGATTGTCAAGAGCAACAAATCCGATTGTTATTTATCAGGCAAATGAGGCTGTTGCTTTGAATGGAAGTTATATCGAAACAGGAACATATAATGGTGAGGTAATCTACGGATGCGATGAAAGCACAATTCGTAATGCTGCGAAAAAATATGCAGAACAGCTTGGTTCACACTATTTTATGCTGACGAATGTCGGAGAGGATTACATTTATAGTCATAGTTTCCTTGTAAAATTGATTAGCTTTATAAGCTCTCTTTGCGTATTAGTATTGCTGTTAGATATAGCTATCATCGTATCTGAAGCGAAAATGGAATTTAGACTTAGCTCTATGGAAATCTCCCTCAAAAAGGTTTTGGGCTATCGCTTTTATGAAAGGCACAAAAGATTTATTTCCGTTAATCTCATAGAAAATATAGCCGTTGTGATATTGATTTGCATTGTTTCGATTTTTATATCTAACGCAAGTGTCGGGATTGCTTTACTAATTGGATCATTGCTCACCATTATTGAAATGGCAATCATTTTCACAAATATTATGTGGGTTGAAAAAACAAATATCTCAAAGTCATTGAAGGGAGGATGTTTATGATTATAATTCGTGGCTTAAATAAAGCATTTGGAGAGAAAATAATTTTCTCCAACTTTAATTTGGAAATTCCGGATGGAAGTTTTGTAGTAATCAGCGGGGATAGCGGCAGTGGAAAAAGCACTTTGCTCAATATGATTGGTGGTATCGAAAAGCCGGATAGCGGCAGTATCATAATCGAAGGGCTGAATATTACCCGGCTTAAAAATAAAAACAGTTTTTTTGCGGATACAGTGGGGTTTCTTTTTCAGAATTTTGCACTGCTTGAAAATAAGACAGTTAAAGAAAATTTAAGTTTGATTAAAAAATCAAGCCGAACTAAAGTATCACTTAAAGAAGCTCTTAATCGTGTGGGGTTATCAAAGGAAGTTAACAAAAAAGTTTATCAGCTTTCCGGTGGTGAACAACAGAGAGTTGCTTTAGCTCGTCTTATGATGAAAAAATGTTCTGTTGTTTTGGCAGATGAACCTACTGGCTCACTTGACAAGAAAAATAGAGATATTGTTATGAGGTTGTTGCACGAACTCAATGAAGAAGGTAAAACGGTTATCATTGTTACCCACGATCAGGGTATTATTGAAGATGAACCTTATGTTGTGAAAATCTGAGAGTACCTCTTAGAAATGTCTTGATCTACATTTTATATAATTTGGGTCAGAAGAAAATCCCTTTAGGAACTAAAGGGCGCACTTCTATACTCTCCTATCGGGAGTATGTGCGTCCTGCGGAGCTTCATTCCCAGTCAGCAGAAGAAAACTGCCCGACCGAGAATGTTTCGTCACTTCGTTCCGTCAAGGGAGCTACACTCCCTTGCGACGCTTGTGCGTCTATCCCTTGTGGACTTGCCGTCCGCAAACAGCATAAAATGCTGTTCGCCGCCAGCAAGTTTGGAAAAACAAATACTGAAAATCAGACCGTTGACTGGTCGCAATGTGCGAAAAGTTGACGGTCTTTTTTTATCCCAAAAATCAAAAAAAGGAGGTCAATCACAATGACAAAACCGAAAACCCTTGACCAGCTTCGAGCCGAAAAGGAACGAGCCGAGACGCAGCTTGCACAGGAACAGCACAAGTTGGAGCGTCTGGAGAACAGAAAGAAGTATCTGGAGAAAGGCGAACGCACCAAGCGCACCCACCGCCTTTGCAATCTGGGCGGCACGATTGAGAGCCTTGCCCCGGAGGTCAAAGATCTCACACGCACCGAAATGACAGAGCTGATGGAACACATCTTTTCCCTGTCCGAAGTCCAGCGAGCCGTCCGTCACATGGCGATTACCCACATCAGCCAAGCAAACAGAGAAAAGGAGTTGAAAGCCGATGGCACTATTTCATCTGAGCGTCACGCAGACTAAGCGAAGCGCAGGACAGTCCGCTATTGCTTCTGCCGCCTACCGTGCCGGGGAGCGATTGTATAGCGAGTATTACGGCGAATACAGCGACTACACCCGCAAGGGCGGCGTGATCTGCTCCGATATTCTCCTGCCGTCCCATGCACCGCCCGAATACGCAGACCGCCAGACCCTATGGAACGCCGTGGAAAAAGCCGAGCGTGGAAAGAACGCCCAGCTTGCATACAGCTTTGACATTGCCTTGCAGAATGAATTTTCCCTTGAGGAAAACATCGCTCTTGCAAGGCAATTTTTGTTGGAGAACTTTGTGAGCCGGGGCATGGTGGTTGACTTCGCCGTACACCAGCCAGACAGGGAGGACGGCGGCATACCAAACCCACACTTCCATGTGCTTTGCCCTATCCGTCCCATTAAGCAGGACGGCAAATGGGGGCTAAAGCAACGCCGGGTGTACGAGCTGGACGAGGACGGCAACCGTATCCGAGACCAGAACGGCGAGTTTATTTTCAACGCCGTTCCCACTACCGACTGGGGCAGTCCCGAAACGCTGGAATACTGGCGGCAGACATGGGCGGAGCTATGCAACGCCAAGTTTGCGGAAAAGGGGCTTGACGTTCGTATCGACCACCGAAGCTATGAGCGTCAGGGCGTGGAGCTTCTTCCCACCGTTCATGAGGGCGCAACCGTCCGGGCAATGGAGAAGAAAGGCATACGCACCGAGAAAGGCGAGTTCAACCGCTGGATCAGAGCGACCAATGCCGTTATCCGGGACATCAAGAAGAAAATCGCTCTCCTGTTTGATTGGATTGTCGAAGCAAAAGCAGAGCTTGCCAAGCCGCAGGCACCCGACCTTGTTTCTCTGCTGAACGCCTATTACACCCAGCGCAGAGCCGGGGCGTATTCCCAGAAAGGTAAAATCAGCAATCTAAAGGAGATGAACGAGACTTTCAATTATCTTCGGAGGAATGGCATTTACTCCCTTGAAGATTTGGAAAGCCGTGTCAGCGAACACAGTGCTGCCACAGAGAGCTTGAAGAAAACGCTGGACGAACAGACCGCCCGAATGAAAGCAATTAAGCAGCTCTATGACAGCTCTGCTGCTTTCCAGAGCTTGAAGCCTGTCTATGACGGCTTGCAGAAAATCAAGTTTGAGAAGCCCAGAGCCGAGTACAAGGCAGAGCATGAAGCGGAACTGAAACAGTTCTACGCCGCCAGACGCAAGCTGACCGGGGAGTTCCCGGACGGCAAGGTGGATATGAAAAAGCTGACCGAAGAGTATGACGAGCTGGAACAGGCGCACGAAACCACCTATGGCGAGTTTAAGGCTGTCAGAGACGATTTACACCGCCTTTGGAAGGTCAAGTCATGTGTAGATACTGCCGCCCGATTTAACGAGCGTACAGAGGAACAAATGCTCCAAAATCGACCCCAAACACGACACAAAAAGGAGGAACTATCCCGATGAATTACACCCAAGCGCAGATTGACCGGGCAAACGCCGTCAGTCTGGAAGATTTTCTCCGCACACAGGGAGAGACACTTATCAAAAGCGGACGGGAATACCGCTGGAAAGAACATGACAGCCTGACCGTCCGGGGAAACAAGTGGTTTCGCCACAGCCAGAGTAAGGGCGGCTATCCCATTGATTTCGTCATGGAGTTTTACGGCAAGTCCTTTCCCGAAGCCGTCCAAATGCTGACCGGCGAAAGCGGCGAAGGACAGACCGAAGCCACCACAGCACCGCCCACAGCGTTCCACTTGCCCTTGCACAACCGAACAGCCGACAGGGTAATTCAATATCTTTGCGAAAGCCGGGGTCTCAACAAAACGCTTGTTGAGGCTTTTCTTCTTTCCGGGGATATTTACGAGGACGCAAAGCGGCACAATGTTGTGTTTGTCGGCAGAGACCGAAGCGGTACGCCGAGATACGCCCATGTGCGAGGAACGGCAGACCCATTCAGACAGGACATTGCCGGGTCTGACAAGTCCTATCCGTTCCGCTATGAGGGAAACGGCAACCAGCTCTTTGTCTTTGAAGCACCGATTGACCTGTTATCGTTTATCTGCCTATATCCGCAAGACTGGCAGACAAGGAGCTATCTTGCCCTGGGCGGCGTTTCGGGCAAAGCACTTGACCGTTTCCTTTCTGAACGCAAGGACACCCGAAAAGTGTTCCTCTGCCTTGACAGCGACACCGCAGGAAGCGAAGCCTGTACCCGACTGGCACAGTCCATTCCCGGCGAGATCGCCGTCATTCGCCTTGTCCCGGCAAGGAAAGACTGGAACGATGTTCTCCGTCAGCAAGGGGACATTCCCAGCCGCAAATTCATAGCCGAGACAATCACGCTGCGAGAGCTGCCCACCGCCCAGCCTGTCCCCATGCTCCGCATGGCAGATGTGGAGCTGACGAGCGTGGATTGGCTATGGTTTCCCTATATCCCCTTTGGAAAGCTGACGATCATACAGGGCAACCCCGGCGAGGGCAAGACCTACTTTGCCATGCGTCTTGCGGCGGCTTGCACCAACCGAAAGCCTTTACCCGGTATGGAGACCCTTGAGCCTTTCAACATCATCTACCAGACCGCAGAGGACGGTCTGGGCGATACCGTCAAGCCCCGACTGATGGAAGCGGAAGCAGACCTTGAAAGAGTGCTTGTCATTGACGATAGGGACATGCCGCTGACCCTTGCCGATGAGCGCATAGCAAGGGCAATCCGTGAGAACAACGCAAGGCTGGTTATCATTGACCCGGTGCAGGCGTTTCTGGGCGCAGATGTGGACATGAACCGGGCAAATGAAGTCCGTCCCATCTTCCGCAGTCTGGGAGACATTGCACAGGCTACCGGGTGCGCTATCGTGCTGATAGGACACCTCAACAAAGCCGCAGGAACGCAAAGCACCTACCGGGGATTGGGGTCTATCGACATTACGGCGGCAGTCCGCAGTCTGCTTTTTATCGGCAAGCTGAAGGACAGCCCCACAACGAGGGTGCTTATCCATGAGAAAAGCTCCCTTGCACCGCCCGGACAGTCCCTTGCCTTTTCTCTGGGAGACGTGAAAGGCTTTGAATGGATAGGAGCTTATGACATTACCGCTGACGAGCTTCTTGCCGGGACAGACACCTCCAAGACCGAAAGCAAGACTGCACAGGCAGAAGCACTGATACTGGAACTGCTGGCAGACGGAAAGCGTATGCCAAGTGCAGAGCTGGAAAAGACGGTCAATGAGCGTGGAATTTCTTCACGCACCATGAGAACGGCAAAGAGCCGTATCGGGGACAGACTTGTGACCGAGAAAGACGGCACAGCAT
>NZ_JAJCNF010000048.1:0-12562 GCF_020560945.1 Dorea sp. 210702-DFI.3.125 | reverse complement strand
CTTTCTCATACCGGGCAACCTCCGGGTGTTCCTGTTTGAATTTCTCCTTTGTTTTCTTAAAAAATATCTTCTGGTACTTCTCATAGACAGCCTTACATTCTTTGCAGTCTGTCCGGCTGGCAAGAATCCCGTCAATCACTTTGCTGCGGGCTTCCTTTGGCTTCATCTGATTGCGGTAATCGGCGGCTGATTTCCCGGACGCTTCCAGAAACGCTTCTAAGTCCTCCACAGTGAAAAGTCCCTTTTGCCGGAGATAGGACAATGCTTCGCTGACTGCCTTTAAGTCCTGTGAAGTCCCCCGGTTCTGTCCAGCCCTTGTCCAGTCCTTCCGTTCTTCCTTTCGTATCTCCATATACTTCATCAGCAGATTGGGAAGAAGTGTCGCTTCCTCCGCCGTTTTTTGTGCAAGCAGCTCTTTCCGTTTTTCTCCCAGTTCGGTAATCCAGCCTTTGAGGTTTTGAATGAGCTGCCGAATGGACTGCATCAGGCGGTTGGCGGCTTTGATTTCCCGGTTCAGGTTGCCGATATTCGTCTGGATACCACGCTTTTCCATCTGCCGGACAGCAGCCCCCTCATGGACAGTGGGGACTATATCAAGCCCCTGTCTGGCATAGGAACGCAAGTCCACACGCTCTGGGCGGTCATTGGCTTCCAGATAGCGGTTCTGGATGACCTCCCATTCATGCCGCCAGATTTCACAATACTTCTGGTCGTTCCAATCAACCGTATCCTCCTTGTGGCTTTTCCACCTGCCGGACGGAAGTTTTATCCGTTCTCCGCTTTCATCAAGGTCATAAACCTTGCGGCTCTTGGGAAGCCATTTCCCATGTTCGTCCATTGCCCTCATAGTGAGCAGGACATGGGCGTGGGGATTGTGTCCCGGCGGATGGGGGTCATGGATGGCAAAATCAGCAATCATGCCTTTGGAAACAAACTGCTGCTGGCAAAACTCCCGAACAAGGACAGCATATTGGTCAGGCGGTATCTCTCTGGGGATGGTAAGCACCCACCGCCTTGCAAGCTGGGAGTTCCATTGTTTTTCCACAGCTTCGGCGGCGTTCCATAGGGTATTGCGGTCTGCATACTCCGGCAGGGCATTTGCCGGGAGCAGGATTTCATTGTGGACGATACCACGCTTTTCCGGGTAGTGCTTCACTTGCTGGTCATATTCACAGAACAGTTTTTCGCCACTCTGGTAAGCAGCGGCGGCAACCGCAGACTGCCGCTGGCTGCGCTGAACAATCGTGATTTCGTTGTGTGGACAGGGCATTTTGTATCCCTCCTTTCGCTAATTGGTGGATGGGGTGGCGTTTTACCACCTCATTTTGGGCAGAAAAAAGCAGGAGACCTTTTTCAGATTTCCTGCTCGGTGCGCCGCTGTGTTGGCGGCGGGTATTTAGTTGTAAAAGTTCGGGGCAAGTTGACCCGATGTGTGGGTGGCAAACTTGAATTTATTTTGGCAAATCATCTTCCGCTTTAAAATTCACATTACTGCCATCGATCGAGATTGTGATCGTGTAGTTATAGATTATACCATCTTCTGTTTCCAGCTTAAATGTTACCGCACCACCTCCGAGATACTGAAAATCAGGTTCGTCAGACATTCTTGCATATGTGCCATACTGTTGAAAGTATCCGTCTGCATCAAAGAACGCAACATTGCTTGATTGCTCCTTATCGTTCCGGAAGAGTACTGCACCAACACGGTCACTGGCATGATCTGGAATTAAAACACAGTCTATGTATTCCCAATCTGTTTCTTGCACAAGAGAGAACATAGACACAATATCTTGTTCAGACCAGATTTTTCCTCCATTCAGATTACTGATATCTGTATTCTGAACCGGATTGCTGGCAGAATCTGATGTTTCTGGCATGGCGTCTTTGCTGCTACAGGCGGACATTCCTAATACACAAACCGTCATGAAAATAAAAAGCAATGCTCTCTTCATATGAATACCTCCTCAAATTACGATTGAGATTTCACCTGTTTTAGGGAATTTAATAACTGTTATATTTTGTTATTAAATTCTCTGCAAACCCTTGAAAACACTGGATTTATCGCAGGTGAGCTTTCCCTTATTGTTTCCCTTGTGTTATATCGTCCCGTCAGCGTTTACGAACTCTGATAAGGGCAAATACAAGGGCAAGAAAAATCTATAAAACAGTATAACACAAAATAAAAGTGACATGGTGAACTGATTGAAATGCTTCTGATTTTTGTAACAAATGACTGATTGAATGATAAGGAGATTCTATACGATGAGAACAATATTTGCAGAATACAATCCACACAGAAACAGCATTGATATTTATACTTCTGCTGGTTATATGCTCCGCATTGACTGTTGGGAAGCCGAAAAGGATTTAAAAACCACACCCGGATCAGACTGTGCATTGAACGCACTTGCCATTGATAAACCGCTTGAATATGCAAAATTATATCTTGATGAAACAATGCAGATATGGGTAGATGCAGAAGATTCATTAGAACTATGGTGATTTTTTCAACAGCACTAAGGTTACTTTTTCCCAATCTCATTTATTGAGAATCGTCTTTTTACCGTGCATATATATTCAATATCTTTTTATCTATTATAATGAAATCAAGGGCTGGTCTAATGCCAGCCCTACAAAAATGAAAATTCACATAGAAAATAAATTTACAATTTTTCCGATATAAACCTGTTATCAACAAATACAAACATAATTTATATTATCGTATCTATTGATATGATATGTATTTCAAAGAGTTACCAGAAGTTTTTGAAAACTTTTCCCTTGTGATATTATCTAAAGCTCATTCCTTTAGATAACTATAAAACAACGAAGCCCGTTAGCCCTTGTGGTTAGCGGGTTTTCGCTGTTCTGTACTTGTTGCAAAATCCGCTTCGGTCAAATCTCGGTCAAATAATTTTCTAAAGAAATGTTGCACCTTTTCTATTCTCTTTCTTATTCTTGTTCTGATTATATGATTTCCTTATACAAATCTGTAATTTATCCATTTCCGATTTTGCTTTATCATCTGTGACGTGCGTATACAAATCCAGTGTGATTGCTATGGAATAATGTCCGAGGAATCCTTGTACTACCTTTGCGTCAATCCCGGCTTCAAAACAACGCGTTGCAAAAGTATGACGAAGTGCATGTGGATAAAAATGCGGAATCGGTATAAACACTGTCTTGTTTTTCTCTGCCTGCTTTTTTCGTTCCTTATTGATAGATTTTTCTATCCAGTCTAACGTCACTTGAAAGGTGTGTTCTGTAATCGGTTTTCCGTTCTTTCCAACAAACACAAGATTTTCAAATCCCTCTAATGGTTGCCATTCACTAGCTGACAACTGCATTTCTTTCAACTGAATCCACTGACGTTTTAAAGCCTTATACACACTGTCCTGCATGGGAATCGTCCGTATACTGTTCTTTGTCTTTGGTGTCTGGTACTTGAATACATACTTCTTTGTTTCCTTATCTTTGATATACACCAACGTTTTATTTACAGAAATTTCCCGTTTCCGAAAATCTACATCATCCCATGTAAGCCCAAGCAGTTCTCCGCCACGCATTCCCGTTCCGAGTGCTACCTGTATGAGATTCTCGTGTATTCTCTCCTTTGCGTGTTCCAATACTTCCCGTTGTTC
Organism: Dorea sp. 210702-DFI.3.125; assembly: GCF_020560945.1. Classification (NCBI taxonomy): domain Bacteria; kingdom Bacillati; phylum Bacillota; class Clostridia; order Lachnospirales; family Lachnospiraceae; genus Dorea; species Dorea sp. 210702-DFI.3.125. The sequence goes on along the minus strand of NZ_JAJCNF010000048.1, from coordinate 8,921 downwards.
TTTCACAGTCAGTACCCGTATCTGTTTTGTCTTTGTTTTGGGAACTTCCACTCCTGCACATGGGTTGAATGTAAGAATCCTGTTATGCACTGCATATTTGAACATAGCATTGAGAATATTATACACATCCCGTATAGTCTTTGTGCTGTAATCATCATCTGCCATATTCTGAAGCAGACGTTCCAAAATAATCGGATTAAAATCTGCCACACGTTGTTTTCCTATCTGCTTCTTTATGTAACGTCTGTAAAAATCATCATAACGTACTTGTGTACTCTCCTTGATAGTCCGCTTCTTATGGGTATTCAGCCAGATATCAAACCATGTATCCAGAGTGATATTATCGCCCTTTCCTTTCAACCCATGCTTGACTTCATAGCGTAAATCTTCCATTTCTTGAACTAACTTTTTTAAGTCCGCATTATCTTTTGTATACGTTTCTCCTTTGTAATAAAACCGCCCTCTGTAAATTCCGCTTTTTCTCTGCATAATTCCCGGCGGTAATGGATTTCCTTTTAAGTCCTTGCCCAATCTGCACGCTCCTTTCCGTGCAAGGACTATCAGAACTGGTCTGACAGTATTATATGCTTATTTGTGTTTATACTGCAATTACTTCATATTTATTTTTCAGATTATGCCCTTCGTTTTTCTTCAAAAACTGGTCTAAAACCTCAGAGAGTATAAGAATCTTATTTCCAATCCTTATGACCGGAATCTTCTGCCATGTAATCAGCTTTCGCAGATTATTTCTTCCAATTCCCGTATACTCTGACGCTTCATTCACTGTAAGGGCTTTCTTTGTCTGTATCGTGTTCTGTGTATGTTCTGTCAAAGATTCTCCTTTCTTCTTCCCTCAAAAGGAAAGATTTTTTATAGTCCTCATATATGCGTTGTTATTCTTCGTTCATCTGCCCCCGTTCTATTAGCTGGCGGATATAATCTCTGTTATCCAGTTTTCCGATTTTATCCATTAGCTTTAAAGAGGGCGAAACTGCTACGTTCAGCCACTGCCATGTTCGTTCCAGTGTCTTTTTCTCTGGATTCATGGTCAACTTTATCTTCCCTACATCCTGCATGAGTTCTTCCCACGGGGGATAAGTAGGATAAAGCCGTTTTCTTGTAACCGTGCTGTTTTCCGGCTTCTGTAAAAACCGCACTTTCTCGTTTAATACAGACAACGCAATCCGTGCCACATCCCTGTCTTTCAGAAGTTCTTCTACTAATCTGACCGCTTTTTTGTGCCGGAATCGAAGTTCATATCTGTTCCAGTCCGGGTTGAGTTCTTTTCCGAACTTTTCTGCCTGTTCATATCCCTTTTCATAGAATGTAATCCGAAAATCACTGTGTTTACTGCCGAGATATAGTGTTTTTCCCTGCGCTTCTATTTCATCCTCTTTCAGTCTATCAGAACGATTCTCTGCTGTATCACGCAACTGACTAGATATCAGCCCCTCGTTTTTCAGACGAATCAATTCCGGGATAGACAGATAAGGCTTTGTATCGTCGATTGCCAAGTCTATCCTCGGAAAATTCACCGGGTATCTGCAAACTCTTTCCAGAAAATCAAACCATGTTTCCTTATTCATCATAAGGAAATTTTCATAATTCCTGCACCCCGAACCACTCATAAGAATCTGAAATCCCTCATACTGTGCATTTCCTGTCGGTTTCAGAATCTTGATATTGTCAAATCTTGCTATCAGTTCGTGTCCAGCAATTCCTTTTTCCTTACCATGCAGTTCCATAAAACTCAGTGGAATCCGCAAGATATCTTCTATGATTATGAACACGTCTACACCTTTGACAGTAATCTGACACCAGTCAATCAGTGCTGTCAAATCTTCTTTCTGACGAGTTACCCCCCTGTTAGTATAGGGGGGTTCTGAAATTTTCATTACCTCTGTTATCATCATCCCTGCCTTTCGTAGTATGCCGTGGCTTTCGCCACGTTCCCGGAACTTCCTCTACTCCCTTTGCTCCTTTCACGCTGTACGGAGCAGTCCGCAGAGAATTTCCGGGAACAGTCTCTACACGTTTCCTTTTCCGGTAACAACACGGATACCCTTGCAGGAGATTCTGTCCACCAATACCGGGAAGTTTCCTCTCTGCACATAAGGGGCATATACCGCTTCTTCTAGTTCTACCACTGTGTAAGGCTCTACCTTTGGAAGTTCTGTTGCTTCCAGACGGATATCTACGCTGTTTCCAAGTTTCATGCTTCCGAGGTGAAGTTTCAATGCTTCCACTTCCTCGGTTTTCTTCCGGGTTTCCTTATCATACTTGTAGCAGTAGTCTGCTCCCATGTAACGGAGTTCCCCGAACGCTTCTCTGACCTGTTCTTTTGTCAATGTAATCTGCATGCTACATTTCTCCTTTTTTGAAATCATGGTGAATGAGTGTCTGGTAAGTGTGACAAGTCCTTTTCATATCCACGTCTATATTTATTTCATTACTTTTCTCCTTACCTCTTAACCTCATCATAGACCTGTTTTTTCTTCTTGTCAACAATTATTTTACTTTTTCCCTTACTTTTTATTTTTGTATTTCAAACGCTTAACTATATCTTTTTATAACTTATTATAATTTTACCCTTACATTTATCCTTATCTTGTGTTATGATGAAAACAGAAACGAGGTGTGCATATGTTTGTGAATAAAGAAGCAGTAGGAAAACGAATTTTACAGATACGCAAGAAATACGGTTACAGTATGCAGAAGTTTGGGGAAATCATAGATAATGCCCCGAAAGGCTCTGTAAACAGTTGGGAAAAGGGTGTGAATCTTCCCAATGAGAAACGCTTGAAGCAGATTGCCACGTTGGGCAATATGACGCTGAATGAACTTCTGTATGGTTCATTTAAAGAATATGTAGATATGCTTATCACAGAAAAACTGGGGATTGAACTGCCGGAAGAATTTACCAGAACTTTCTATTCTCTTTTAGAGCAGAACGGATTTACCTACGGGGATGATATCGAGATTGTCCGGCTTGTAAACGGCTTTCTGACTTATCATAACCTTACAACAAAAGAAACCGCCATTTTCTATCAGCCAACTGCATACTCCGGCGATTATTTTGACGGTATCATACAAAAAGCGGATTCTTCCGTTCTGGTCTGCCGGGCATATGCAGATAAGGCAAACAACACCTTACATATCATTCCGGCTTTTGAGAATGGACAGACTGAGGAAGTAGCAGACTTCTTTCATGCACTGAAAAGCATAACCGCTCCACACAACAACAATTATTTCACTTCCGGCTTTCTGACACTCGGACTGGCATTGAGAGATTCCAAAGTAATTATCTATGGAATTGATGAAAAACAGGGAACAACACAGGTAATCCCTTACGAATATGATTGCGAATCAGACGCTTATATCCAGAATGAACATCTGGCATATACCAGACAGGATAGCTTTTTCCGAGAAGCCACGAAAGAAGCGGTCTATCGGAAAATGCAATCCGACAGAAGTAACCCATAAGATAAACAAGAGGACTTGCAAGGTTTGTGACCTTTCAAGTCCTCTTATGTATCATGATGGTATTGGCTGTGTCCGTTCCGTAAAGGACTGCCCTACGGCGTCTCGGCTTCGCCTTGTTCCTTTACCTCACTAATAATAATGTTCTGATAGCAGAACTCTTACTTATACTTTTATCTTACTATTCTTTCAATTTTTACCGTTTCACCATCAATATTATACTTAAAAAAATAAAATTTAATAACATTTCCTTCTGATACTTGTTCTAGATCACCTTTACACTTAGTACAATCTAAACTAACTTTTGTCGTATCAAAAAATAGACTACTTTCTTCCTTCTCATTTAGTTCTATTAAAAGTGTATCAAAAGTTTTCTCTACAACAACCCCACTCAAATGAAACCAATGAGAATTATCATCTCCACTAGAACGCAACTCCATATTTTGACGATTCTCCTTAAAAACATTTCCTTTTACGCCAAGCACAATTAATACTATTGCAAGCAAAAGTATGATTAACAAAATCAATCGTTTCTTATCCATTAAATGTAGTCCCCGATATGTCTGTCCAACTATCAAAATCAAAATTCAAATAACGTACTGTATCCCCCCATCCATCAAATACCATCAATGTATGTACTGTATTTCCAGAATTATATGCTCGCAAAGTTGCATATCCCTCTGCTGCCATTGAATGCCCCGCACGTTCTCCAGTATCACTGCTAATTATACCACAATGGACAACTGCTATATCTCCTCTATCAATGCAATTAGTGAAAAAATTATAATTGGGACTATAGTCAGTATTTTGTGTTACAGAAACATTCTTTCCAGCACAAAAGTCCACAAATCCAGGTCCAATATTGCCAATAGTTGTTGAACCATATGTTATTCCTCCACTCTCCGATGAAACTGTCGTTCCTGTTGAATCCCAAATATCCATATAATCACCTGCAATATCTGTATAATCAACAGCATTATAATATGCACCACATGCTAATAATGCACTAACTGCACATGCATAATGTCCTGTTACACTTTCTATATACGGCTCATTAAAGGAAATAAATTCTTGAAGATGATTTGTTGAAACAAGCGTGTAGTTTTCATAAACTTCATCAATATCTAGCAAAACCTCATCCCAAGTAGCTGGGTCTTTTCCCCTACTCTCATTCAAGGACAGTACTGTTTTTTCTAATGTTTCACCATAATTCGTTCTAATCTTTCCCAAATTATCAACAATACCATATTCAAACGGAGCTATTTTATATATTTCAGAGGTATTTGCTTTTTCACTAAATACATTTGCTTCACTTTGATAAATCACCTCATATGGATTTGCTGAATTATTACCAAATGAGTATTCTGATATCAAAGATTCACACGTAGTATCAAAAACTACATATCCATATGGTTTGTTTTCTAAATTGTAATTTACAATATATCCAATAGCTTGACCTGTTGTATCATAAAATTTTCTCGGATTATTAGCAACAATATTGCTATTTTCTCCTATTCCCTTTGCAAAACGTTCTGCCATCTGTATCGCCAAATCATCCGTAACATTTACAACAGAAGTATTCTCCGATGCATGGACAGGAACTATTGACATAATAGTCAATATAAAGATTGTCAAAAGTGAAGCAAATCGTTTAAAAATTTTTCTCATAAATATCCTTCCTCCTTAGATTATATATTTACTTTAATATTATATCTTATTCCCTATTTTGTCTATATTTTTTTATGTTTATTTCAAATATTTCATTCTATTTTATTTTTATCAAACTATTTTCAAACAAATCCAAACAAAGAATCTCGGGGCAAATTTCGGTCAAATCAGGATAAATAAATATAACACTTTATATGTAAGTCAATTTTAAAAAAGCCTGTAATTCCGGGCTTTACAACACTTTGTAACACAATATAAACCAGTTCGATAATCCCTCCTAATTTTATACTTTTCCCATGATGGAGCAGCTTATTTGACCGTATCTCTAGCACCAAAGATGTTGTATTCTATACTGATACATCAATAGAATTGCGAACTAACCTATTACCATTTTTGACAAGCGTAGATTCCACTGATTCTCTTGTAACGTTATCAAGAATGCTTGTATCAAACTTTTGTCCCGGCTTCCAATTTGGATTAGCCGATTTCACTGCTGCATACATAGCAGCTCTATACTGTCCTTCGTATTGCTCTAAAGTCCATGTACCACTTAAACGTTTGTCTTTACTTACGCTTAACTGATAATCCTTAAAAATATCTGAACGCTTAGTTGTATCACCATTTGAAAGACCGTTTTCCTGAATAAATTCCCTCTTCACATTATCAAACATCTTTTGACGATATTCCTCAGATACACTTGTGAGTTGCTGCCACGATGTACCTTTGCCGGTAACATCCATTCCTGCCACTCCATTTGCATTCAGCAAATCACCTTCTGAATCAAATTGCTTCATCAGATTATTAATAATGGTATCTCTTCCACCGAATGTTTCATATATCATTCTTTCTTCTGATGACATCATGGCTTCATTTTGCATAATACCTGATAACCAGCCCTTTTCTTTCAAAGCCTTATATTGTTTACTATTTGTGTTGATGCCATTATAGGTATTGCCTAATCCGCTGATATTCATTGACATATAAAACCTCCGTGTAAATACATTCTAAATCCGTTTGAATTAACTCTATGCTATATAGTATAGATCGTCATAAATCTCCAAAAAATAAAGGAACCCACTTTATTAAGTATTTTTGTTTTTAGCATATTTCTAAAGCACAGAATACCATTGTCTGTTCATACGATCAGCTTCATACTGGTATGTAATCAACTGGTTCATATCCTTTAAGCTGCTCTTTCCATATATAATGCTTAAAGTCATATCTGGCACATTGTTCCATCCTCTGGTTGAAATAGTTGAAACCAGGTCATGTATCCAATTATTCATTTGCTGCTTAAACTCTTTCGGAACTTTTCCGGAACTTTCAACTGCACTATCCACTAAGTCTAATATATTCTCTCCCGACTCCGTATAATATGTCCCATTTTTTTCCTCAAGTTTGTCTAATTCATATCCTGTATAACTATAAACCTGATGATATGCTTCGTATTTCATCTTTGATTCCTCTGTTACTTGAGAACTCTCACAGCCATCTTGTGTTGAGCAATAATAGATATGCTTATAGAGATTTTTCCCATTATTACCTACATTTAAAGCATTCTGCATCAACACCTTTGTTTCTTCATCCACACCATCTACCGTTATCTCGTAACTGTATGGATCGACAGTAAAAGTACACTCTTCCTTAATAGAAGATGTATCTACACCAGCCTGCTTTAAAATATTTGAAATCTGTGAATTTACCAATGCTCTTTCAAATTGGATTTTATCCGAATCTACACTGTCGCCGTCTACTTCAATTCCCCTGAACAAAGAATCCTGATAATTTACACCATTTATTTTTCCTGTCCGGCACATCTGCATCTCATAATTATATGCAATCCTACGTTCTGTATCAGTCAAATTAGTCTCGTAATACTCTGAACTCTTATCAAAATACTTGGAATGAATATAATTTTCTGGGTTAGAATGTGTTTTTGCTTCTGCGGCAAGCTTAGAATACTTTTCCGTTAATGCCGCCCTAAATGCTTTACCTGTACTCATATATTCACTTGTTTTCGCATTAATCTGTGTTCCTGCATTCTCAATGAGCTCTTGATTCGTTTTTTTTGCTGAAGCTATATAGGACTTTAAGTCAATGCTGCTGTCAATACTTTACATTTTCATTTTTTACATTTCCGTATGTGTATGTATTGGCATACGATGATACTCCATTAATTCCCATACTGTATCTCTCCTTTCTATTTAGCCTTGATTTTTTATTTGCAGGCTATTGGGTTTTGTTCGATACGCTTACTGCCATTGTAAAATTTGTCTCATAAGAAGCTACTGCCTGACTTATTGTGACAGTCTTAGCAGACGAACTACTCTCAGCCACCAATCGAGTTCTGGCATCCTGAGCGGATAACCTTTTATTTTGCGCATATTCTTCATAAGCTGTTCTTTCCGCTTGTTTTTTCTGAATCCGCTTTTTTTCCTGTTGTTTCTTTACCTGATTTTCTATTCTCTTTTTATTTTCTATTCTGCGCTCCCAAAAACTATTTTTTGACTTATCATTAAAAATCTTCCCACCATTCCCATTGTTATAACCAGCACTCCACATCTCAGCATGACATTCTTCTTTTGATGCTCCATAATATATTGTAGAAAACGCTCCTCCGCATATACCGGACCATTTATCTGGTTGTGACCAACCCACTTGCAAATCATTTAATACCCATGCTTCATACTCTGGATCATTCTTCATTGCTTCAAAACCCGCCTCTGAAATTGTAACAGATATTGACTCGCCTGCTCTTGTGGGGTGCATTGGAATTTGAGATATTTTATTGTAAATGTACTGCTTGTATTCCACCATCGTCATATCTTTAGCAGACACAGAACCTATTTTTGAATTGCCCACTATACTTCCACTAGCTTCGCTCTTTTCTCTTACACTATCCGCAAACCTTGTATCTTCCTTCTCCTGATCTTTAGCCGCATTTTTCTGTTGGTACTGATTGTAAGCCCGTGTCATATAGTTCACATTAATTGTATTACTCATAGTAACCTCCTTTGCTTCCTTTATCGGATAAAATAACCTGTTCTCCTAGTCCCATATCATCAAACGACCATATTGCGCACAAAGACCATATTTTTACAAGATGACCACTGCCTTAGTAGAAGCTCTGTATCTCAAACTCTTTGAAATACAATGCTTCCCTGCATTTTCTATATCGGCATGTTGATATTATTACTTTACTATCCTGCACACTCTCTGAGAGTGACTGTATCTATCAAAAAAGAAGCCAGCAGTTTATTCACGCACTGCTGACTTCTTATAATACTACTCATTTTATTTACTTCGCTGCGTCTCAGACAATTTTTTTATTTTTAAACATAACCTCTGTTTTCCCGCCATCCCTTTACATACCACCTGATTCCAACATATACCAGTTGCACGAATAATAAGAGAAATAGCAGATTGATTGGCAATACTTCCTTTATCCAATCCCCAAAGTAGATAGCTATTGCCATACTTATAAGTATTACCATTATGGTAATCATATCCCAACAGCACTTCTTATATAACTCTGCAATCTTTATCTCTATAAATGCTACAAGTATTCCAGCACCCACCAAACATCCACCGCAGATCAGTATTCTTATCAGCCAATATACAATTCCGGCAACGACAGGATTGGATATTCCATCACTAATCTGTGCCACGTTCTTTCCTGCCAGTACAACCCAGCCAGCAATGGTCTGTGTGAAAGTTGCGATTGTATCAAAGAATACCACGCAATCAGAAATAAATATTTTTGACCGTATCAT
>NZ_JAJCNF010000047.1:0-13057 GCF_020560945.1 Dorea sp. 210702-DFI.3.125 | reverse complement strand
AAGGATCTTGTAAGCATTGCGCTTGTGTGGGTTCAAGTCCCATCTTCCGCATTAAAAAACTCAGGTAAAAGTACCTGAGTTTTTTTCTTAAGAATCACAGCGTTTCCTGTCTCTAGACTTCAAAATCATTGCCTTGCTTTGGTCTGCTTCTAACTTATTCTATTTCGCTGATATCTTCAAGTGGTATTCTGCATCCATCTTCCAGCACAAGAATTTTTTGATATTCATCGATTTTTTTCACGATTCCTATTTTTGTCTTATAACTGCCACCACTTTTTCTTCCATCCGGAACATAATATACAAGTTGGATTTTCTGCCCCGGCTCTGACACAATTTTTTGAAGCTTCACATTCAATTGTTCTTTCATCTCTTCATCCAATTCCATACGTATATCTGTAACTCTTGCCGCCTCCTCGATTGCTGCCTGGTGTCCGGTCAGTGCTGCAAATGGTGCAAACTGTGCTGCCCGGTCTTCCACCGGCATAGGTTTATGCCTTTTCGAAACAGGATGTGGCAGATTGATAATATCTTCATAATTTAAATTTGTATTGTCCCTATCATATCCAGTCATTTTCCACCTCAATTTATTCGCCATTACTACGTTTCTATGCTTTGTGCCCGCCAATCTGACTATTCCTCTCAACAGCCGTGGCACCTTCTTCCAGATTCATACCTTTGAGGAGAGCATTTTTCCCAAATTTCTTTTTGATATCCAGTGCTGCATGCTGCAATTTCTTTTCCCGTTCCAGCTTCTCTTTGCGTTTCTGCTGTTCCTCTTCCAGGTGACTATAATCGGTAAATAAATCTAACTGTTCAAAAGAAGCCTTCTCTTCCGCCAGCGATTCATCGACAACATGATTTGCCGTAATATATACACGGCGTACGAAAAGGTCAGGATTCACGATTTTGTCATACAATTCCAGAATCATCTCGATCATCTCTATTGAAGAGGAAGTTCGGTTTTTCAGATTTGCTGTTCCATGTGCATGCTTGGGTACTTTTCTTCCATAGCGGTCCACCGTAATTTCCCCTTGATACTGTTTCTTTTTGTTTCCACTTTCCAGATTACCAATATCATAACCAACCGTCAGAACAAGCTGATCTGTCACAAGATGCTTATCCACCAGATCAAGTGCAAGAAGGTCTGTCATTTCCTTAATGATCAGTCTGGTCTGTTGAAAATCATATGGGCAATGCAGTACCTGTCCGGAACCAATGCTGTTACTCTCTGGTTTATAGGCTTTGACCTGAGCAATCGTACAAGGTTCCCACCCCCATGCATGATCAATGAGAAGCTCTGCATTTACCCCAAACAGCCGATACAGCAATTCTTCATTATAATAATCTGTTTCTTTTCCAATGGAACATCTCGCCACATCTCCCATGTTATAAATGCCATGAGACAAAAGTTTTTTTGCGTATCCCTGTCCGACCCTCCAAAAATCCGTAATTGGCTGATGCGTCCAAAGCAAACGTCTGTAACTGATCTCATTGAGTTCTGCAATTCTGACCCCATTATGATCTGGTTCCACATGTTTTGCCAGAATGTCCATGGCAACTTTACAAAGATACAGGTTCGTTCCAATTCCCGCAGTCGCAGTCATTCCCATTGTATCGTAAATGTCCCGGATTATTTTTGATATCAGTTCTTTCGCCGTCATTCCATATGTGTTCAGATAATCCGTTACATCACACATAATCTCATCGATAGAATATACATGGATATCTTCCGGTGCCAGATATTTTAAATAAATCTGATAAACCCGTGTACTATATTCCATGTAATGCGCCATTCTCGGGGTTGCTACAACATAATCTACAGCCAGATGCGAATTCTTTTCCAGTTCTTTCTTATCAAAAGAAGAACCGGAAAAACAATGTTCCGGTATCTGTCTTAATCTCTGATCATTCACTTCTTTTATACGTTGCACAACTTCAAACAATCTGGCTCTTCCAGGAATCCCATAAGTTTTGAGCGATGGTGACACTGCAAGACAAATTGTTTTCTCTGTACGGCTTGCATCTGCCACAACCAGATGCGTACCCAGCGGATCTAAGCCACGCTCTATACACTCCACAGACGCATAAAAAGATTTCAAGTCAATTGCTGCATAGATTCGGTTCTTTTCCACCGGTCACACCTCCTTATCTTATACAATCCATTTTACTTCTTATTCTTCAATACATATTTTCTAATATAAGAACAGGTCTTCTCTTCTCCCTCTTCTGCCAGCATCTTAAGCAATTGATGCAGAAGCTCTGCTGTCTCCGGATGAATCATCTTGCCAAGCCTTGCAGCACCTTTTTCATAGTATTCCAAAGGTGCCTGATTCGTATACTTCTCTTTCATATAATTCTTCGACGCTGCCACACGGTCGATAAACATTTCCACCACATATCTGACCGGCATCTTCATACCGATAATTCCTTCATTCAGATCAGTACTATAATCCAGCCAGTATTCATAGTGATGCCTGTTGCGCCCTTTGTGGTGTAGCCATGCCGCAGAATAACCTTTCACTTCCCGTTCTGCATTGTTAGGGCTTCTTGTTCCCTGATAGAACTTGCAGCCCACTAGAAATTCAGTTGGTGAATACTTGGACAGATCATGCAGAAGGCCCTGTTTATATAATCCAACTTTAAAACAACCTTGGCAGACAAGCCATTTATGGTGATTGATCGTCTTCAAATGTTGCAGTGCCTTCATACAGTTTCTCCTTTCCCAGATACAAGAACAACTATCTCTCGCTCATCCAATTCTATATTTCTCTGATTTTCCAACACAACCAGATCTTTTAAAATGCCTTCTTTCGTTGATGCTGCTCTGTACCATTTACGGCCTTTCTTTAATGCCGGCAACGCAAATTCGTGTTCCAGCCAGTGCATATTATAAGCCACAAAGCAATCTGCTTCTTCCTTATCCTGACTACTGTAATATATGCCGATCTGTCTGCTCGCCACTTCAGTTGACGCTCTCCATGCCATCTCTCCGTGATAGGATACGTCCGGAATTCCACAACCGCTTTGGTCTATTCCAAGCAGCTCTTTCTCCTGATGAAACAGCCTATATTTCTTCCGAAATTTGATCAACTGCTTCACAAACTGATACATCTCCTGTTCTTTTAACAGATTTCTCCAGTTTAACCAGCCAATCGGATTATCCTGGCAATAAACATTATTATTACCTTTCTGGGAATTTGCAAATTCATCCCCGGCAAGAATACACGGAACTCCCTGGGAAAGCAATAGCAAAAACAATGCATTTCTCATCTGGTTCTTCCGAAGCTCCAACACAGCTTTCTTTCTGGTCAGCCCTTCTGCGCCACAGTTCCAGCTATAATTATAATCCGGTCCATCCTGATTGTTTTCTCCATTCGCCTCATTATGCTTGCCATCATAGGACACAAGATCTTTCAATGTAAATCCAGTGTGAGTTGTAATACAATTATAAATACCTTCCAGATCCCATCGTTTTCTTGTCTGATACATCACATCCGTTACAACCCCTTCGTCACCTTTTAAGAAACGACGCATCACATTCTGATATTCTTCTGCGTGTTTTAAAATCCGGACTCCCGTAAGAATTGGATCTTTTAAAATGATATCCATCGGCACATTGTATGGATTCAGTATAAATCCATCCACATGATATTCCATCACATAATTTCTCAGACAGTCTGTCACCATCAGCCCGGAAATACCTTCTGCAAATGGCATCTCAAGCACAACTTCAATACCAGCCTTATGACAATACTTCACAAGATCTTTTAATCCTTTTACTCCATCACCGTCCTTGGCATAAGCACTTTTCGGTGCGAAATAATATCCCGGACCATAGCCCCAGTAATTTACCCGCATTCCTGCTTCTTCAAACTCATAGACAGGCATGCACTGGATCTGGTTAATTCCCAGATCTTTTAGATAAGGAATTTTCTCAATTACCCCTTGAAATGTTCCTTTGTTCTTCACTTTTGAATGAGTATCTTTTGTAAATCCACGGACATGTATTGCATAGGCAATCAGTTCTTCTTCCTTTATCCGTGGCGACTGATCTGCCTCCCAGTCGTAATGATCTTCATAAAATATACCGCGCACATTTTCTTTACTTTTTTCCGATATTTCTATGTTTTTAAACCATACTTCCTTTCCGGAAAGCGCCTTTGCATAAGAGTCCGTCACACGCTCGCCATCTATGTCATAATTATACTCATATGCCTCTTCCTTAAGTCCGTCAACCGCCATATAACACACCGAACCAATCCGGTCAGAAAAAACATAAGAAGCCAGCAAGCTGGCTTCTCCTTTCCGATAGAGCAGAAGCTTACATGTTTTCCCTTCCGGGACCTCCATGGCAAAATTCGCCCTTCCATTTTTATATGTCACACCCAAAGGCAATGGGCTGCCCGAAACTTTCTTCATGCTCTGTCCTTTCCGCTGTTACTGCCAGCCATCTACTCCGTACATGTCAACATTCTCCTGATTGATCATGAACACATTTTCTTTGATTTCCTTTTCATAATCTTTTCCATTTAAAATGTTAAGAACTGTATTTGCAGCATCTTTTCCCATACTGATTGGAGACTGTGCCACTGTTCCGGCAATCTGATTCTCTGTCTTTTTCAGTTCCTTCTTAATATCCGGAGAACCATCTACTCCATAAATGAGGATCTGCCCCTGCTCTGCTACATTCATAGCTGTTTTGGCACCGACTGCCATCTGATCATTTCCACACATAATTGCTACAATATCGGAATTCTCGCTTAAGATCTTCTGGGCTGCTTCCAGGGATTTTTGAAATTCTCCGCTTGTATCCTCTCTAGCCACAATTTCAAAACCATTTTCCGCTTTTGCCAGGGTCTCCTCGAACCCTGTGATTCTCTCATTCACAGAATTCTGTGTCGGGCATTCCAAAATTGCTACTTTACCTCCATCCGGACATCTCTTGATCAGATCTTCGCCACACAATACACCGGCATTATAATTATCAGATCCAATATATGCATCCACATAGTCCATCTCTTTTACCTGAGTATCTACATTGACAATCTTCACATCAGCTTCTTTTAAAGCTTCCAGCGAAGGGGTGATCTTCTCCCAGTCCACCGGACTTAAAATAATTGCATTGATTCCTTCGTCAATCATCTCCTGGATCTGCGAAGCCTGCATATCTGGGTCAGTCTTCGGATCCTTTACGATCAATTCACAATTCTTCCCATCCACTTCTTCTTTGATTGCACTTTCCAGTGTGAGAAAATATGGATTCTCCATATCAATCCCAGAAAATCCTATTTTCCAGCTTTCCTGTTCGTCCTTATCCTTTTCTTCTGTATTTTCATCTTTAGAAGCAGCATTATCTTCCGGTGTTCCTACATTCTTTTTACATGCAGTAAATGTAAGAGCACACAGCAGTATCAATGATAATATCCGCAATGCTCGTTTCTTTTTCATCTCTGTTTTATCCTCCTTGTGCAGCATAATGCTATACTTTGATTATTCATTACAATTCACCAAAGCCTGTGAACTGTAACTATTTTACAACATTTTTATGAATTTGGCTACTATCACTTGCCTTTTACATGCTCCTTTGTTACATTAGATATATACAATTTTAACAAAAAGGAGAATTCATATGTGTGAACATTGTCATGAGGAAGAATATAATGCCGTTATTCTGAATCTGGAAGACCAAGACCTGGAGTGCGGCGTTATCACCATTTTTGAGATGGACGGACAGGATTACATTGCTCTCTTCCCAATGGATGAGAACGGTGAGCCTGCTTCTGATGACGTCTATCTGTACCGCTATCACGATGACGGTGATGAACCGGAAATCGAATACATCGATGATGAAGATGAATTGAATGCCGCATCAGACTGCTTCGATGAATGGCTGGATGAGCAGGAGTTTTTAGACAGTGACGAGTAATTCATCAATAAAACGGGACGGGGTTTTGCTCTTCCCGTTTTTTTCTTTTACATAAGTGATAAAAAGCTTTTTCTTCGCCCGTGTCATAGCCACATAAAAAAGTCTTCGCTCTTCTTCTAATTCTTCTGGTGTCCCTGCTTTTTTATATGGTGTCACTCCTTCATTACTTTCAATCACAAAAACAACTTCATATTCCAGACCCTTTGCTCCATGCATCGTCAGACACGTTACTCCGTCACCGGTGCCATTGCCTCGCTGTTGCCGTTGCATTTGCAAGGTATGCTTATATTCTTCTACATGCGCAAGCCACTCTGGCAAAGTCTGAAATTCCTTCGTCCGCTCCTGAAGTTCATCCATGATTTCTTTTAATTCTGAATACTCCATCTGATGTCCAAGAGCATATTCCTTTAGAAATTCATCATACCCGATACTCTTACGGATATATTGAATTGCAGCATAAGGCGTCTTTGTGCGAATCATCTTCATATCCCACTCTAACTGATCAATTCGATCCTGCATCCACTCTTTATCACAGTAGAAACGTCTCAACGATTCATAAGTAACCGGTGTTTCTTCCATACAGCCACGGCTCAAGTAACGCTTCGGCCGATTAGCGATCTCCAGGAAATCTCCCCGGTCGTAAGTTCCAACTGCCAGCCGGAAATAGCAGTTCATATCCGTACACACAAAATGTTCATACAGATGATGAATCCTCTCCTTCATGGAAAATGGAATCTGATACTGGGTAAATGTCTCTGCCAGCACCCGTGCATCTTCGCCTGTCCGGTACAATACAGCCATCTGCTTAAGATCGACTCCTTTTTTCATATACTTTTGAATCTCTTTTAAAATATATTTACTTTCATCAAGCGGATCCAGTGTCTCCTGCACATGCACAGTCTCCTGCGCTTCCCGAAATGGCTGGATTTTCTTCTCATACCGGTCTTTATTATGCCCGATCACACGAAGCGCACCTTTCACAATATGTGCGTTAGAACGATAATTAATATCCAGCAAAATACGCTTTGCCTCCGGATAATCCTGCATAAAATCTTTCATGATTCCTGGTTTTGCACCGCGGAATCCATAGATAGACTGGTCATCATCCCCAACAATGAACAGATTATTCTCCGGCGCTGCCAGCATACGGATGACATCATACTGCACCTGGTTAATATCCTGGAACTCATCTACCAGCACATAGTGATATTTTTCCTGCCACTTTGCAAGAAGATCCGGTCTTTCAAGGAATAATTTTCGACACCAGATCAACATGTCTTCAAAATCAAGTTTTCGGTATTTTTTCTTTTCTGTCTCATAAATCCGGTAAAGCTCCCGGAATTTATCTTTCGGAAATCTTCTGGATTCATAAAACTCAATATCGACTGCATTATTTCCTACATTTCCAATCTCTTCCGATAGCTCCTGAAGAAAATCTGCTTCCTGGGATTTTTCGGTCTGTTCCCAGTCCATTTGTTTTAATATTTCCTTTAAAAGTTGATTTTTTTCTTCTTCGGACAGAATATTACTCCGATCCAATTTATACGCCCATTTCAAAATTCCGTAAAAAATACCATGAAATGTTCCAAATGTGACGGGAAGCCTTCGCCCTTCCATGACATATTGAAAACGATCTCGCATTTCTCCTGCCGCATATTTCGTAAAGGTAATGACCAGAATTTCTTCTGGTCTTACCTTATATACTTTAATCAGATATTCAATTCTTTTTGCAATCGTAAGAGTTTTTCCCGAACCGGGACCAGCAAGAACCAGACACGGTCCTTCCTTATGAGAAACTGCCTCTTTTTGGGCTTTATTAAGACTCATAGACTCCCCTTATCTTTCCAGTAATTCAATACCTTTCTGAATTCTCTTAAGAGACTCTTCTTTTCCGAGAATCTCCATGATTTCCGTTGCTCCACCCGGTGTACTCTGCTTACCAGACACAGCAGTACGGATTGGCCACATAACATAACCTGTTTTGAAACCTTTTTCGTCTACATAAGATTTCAAGACTTCAAACAAAGCATCATTGCTGAAATCATCCTGTTTCTCAAGAAGTGGATATATCTCTTTTAACACTTCCAAAGCCTTTTCTTCATTTGTCTTCATTTTCTTATGGCAATACATTGCTGTATCATATTCTGGGAGTTCTTCAAAGAAGTCAATCTGCTCTTTGATATCCGGGAAGATTTCAATTCTTGTCTTAACAAGTGCTGCAATCTTCTTAAGATCATAATCTTTTGTAACAACTTCTTTGATATATTTTTCAGCTCTCTCAAAAAACTTATCAAAATCCATAGCTTTCAAATACTCGCCATTCATCCATTTTAATTTCTGAATGTCAAATACTGCCGGTGATTTGCTCATATTATGGTAATCAAACTCTTTTACAAGTTCTTCCAGAGAAAATATCTCCTGGTTTCCTTCCGGACACCATCCAAGAAGTGCAACATAGTTAATAACTGCCTCTGTCACAAACCCCTGCTCGATCAGGTCTTCATAAGATGAATGACCACTTCTCTTACTTAACTTCTTATGATTCTCGTCTGTAATCAGCGGACAGTGTACATAAATCGGTACTTTCCAGCCAAATGCTTCGTAAATCTTATTATACTTTGGTGAAGAGGAAAGATACTCGTTACCACGCACGACATGTGTAATCTCCATCAGATGATCATCTACGACATTTGCAAAATTGTATGTCGGATATCCATCGGATTTGATAAGGATCAAATCTTCCAATTCTTTATTCTCTACAGTAATATCTCCATAAATCTCATCATGAAATGTTGTGGTTCCCTCTGTCGGCATATTGAAGCGGATAACATAAGGTTTTCCTGCTGCAAGATTTGCCTCAACTTCTTCTTTGCTAAGGCCAAGACAGTGTTTATCGTATGCTACAATTTCTGTCCCTTCTTCTGATACTTTGCTCTTTAAGGAATCCAGTCTTTCTTTGTCACAGAAACAATAGTAAGCTGCTCCTTTGTCAATCAGCTGTTTTGCATATTCCAGATATAAGCCGGAAGCATTACGCTCACTCTGAACATATGGACCATGTCCCATATCTTTATCTGGTCCTTCATCGTGAATCAGGCCTGTCTCCTGCATCGTACGATAAATAATATCAACTGCTCCTTCCACATAACGTTCCTGGTCTGTGTCCTCAATACGAAGCATAAAATCCCCGTCTTCATGTTTTGCGATCAGATATGCATACAGTGCTGTACGCAAATTTCCCACATGCATTCTTCCTGTAGGACTTGGTGCAAATCTTGTTCTTACTTTACTCATTTCTCTATACTTCTCCTAATTCTTTTAATATTTTCTCTAATGTAATATCCACCCGCTCTGAAACGAGAATATCTGCATATTTATCTGAAAAATGTGGTTCCGGATTGACCACGATCAGCTTATCTCCTTCATAATAATTGATAAGCTGTGTACACAGATATGTCTTCAGGTTCGTTCCAAGAACAAGCAGAACATCCGCTTTTTGGACTTCATCGGCTGCTTTTGTGATCACTGCGTTGTCTACCTTCTCCCCCATCAGACACACACCTGGACGAATTGGTGCATTACATTCCGTACAAAGAGGAACTCTCTTTGCCTCCCGGATATATTCCACCGGATATTTTTTTCCACAGTGCGGACAGTAATTCTCATAAACACTGCCATGCAGATTAATCACATTCTTACATCCTGCTCTCTCCGGCAGACCAAAAACACGTCTTGTGATAATTGTCTGAAAAAGTCCTTTTTCTTCCAGCTCTGCCATCTCCAGATATCCTTTTCCTGGCGGTATATCAAGGGCGCTTAACAGTTCATTACGATAAAATTCAAAAAACTGTGGTTTTCTGGTCGAATAAAATGCACTGGTGAACATCTCATCTACTGAGTAGCCATACTTTTGTTCAATGTCATAGGATTCTTCTCCATCGCGGATAGCCGGATATCCATTCTCCTGTAACATCTCAAATCCACTGAGTACAGTTGTATATTTACTTTCCTTTAGAATCTTCAAAAGATCTTTTCCAACCATAAAAATACCTCCTATTCTCAAGTCCTTGAACTATTTTATCACATATTCCCATGGTTCTTCAACCTTTTCCGCTTTCTCTTTGCTCTCCAGTAACGAATCTGGAATACATCTCTTGGAATTGATACAACAAAAATAATTCCCAGTACAATGGCAAATGCAATTTTCACTGCCTCTAATCCCTTCACAGCTGCCAGTGACATCTGACCTGTCACAAGGTAATATGCTGTATAATATATTCCGGCTCCCGGAACAAGTGGAATAATTCCGGAAACCAAAAATATCGTAATCGGGCATTTTTTCCGTACCGTCAAAATCCTGGAAATCAATACTACTGCCAATGTTCCTACAAAGGACGCCAATGCCACAGTTGTCACCTGACACATTGCCAGATACAAAAGCCACCCTGCCATACCGGTAATTCCACATGCTGTATAATATTGCTTCGGTACATTGAAAAGAACTGCATATGCCAATGTCGCCAAAAATGATTCTACGATTGCAAGAATTGTTGTTGTAATCATCGTAAAATTCCTCCCATCATCGTATTATAAATACTAAGAGTCACTCCGACTCCAATGGCAATATATACGAATACAAGCAGTGCATCGATCATCCGTACAAGCCCTGACAGAAAGTCTGTATCCGCAATATCACGGATTGCATTGACAAATGCCACTCCCGGGATCATCGGCATAATTGCTCCAACCATCATACCATCCAATTTCAATATCGGCAGAAACGGTATATGCATAAATGCAAGTGCCAGCACCGTCATGATCACGCCTCCGACAATATTTACAATAATTTTTGAAAGGTTGTGCTTTCCGGCAAACAGCACCCACACATATGATAAAAAACCAATTAAAAATGCAGCCACGGCTTCCAGAACACTTGACCCTAACATCAACGCAAATGTTCCACTGGCAAGCCCCGCCGCCATATATTGAAACCACCGTTTCTTCGGTGGAATCTTCTCAATCTTTTCCAGTCTCTCTTCTGCTTCTTCCAGTTTCACACATCCCGCTGAGATTTCTCTGGAAAGCTCATTGACCTCTGCTACAATTCCCAGATGGGAAGAAGAAAGTGGTACATGATTCACTTTTGTATAAGCTTCGCCATTCTCATTCTCTGCACTTACAAAAATACCATGGCTCATAGAAAAAATATCAACATGATTCACATGAAAACGTCCACATATTCTCTTAATCGTCTCTTCTACACGAAAGATTTCACCTCCGTTTTTCAAAAGTATCCTTCCCGCATGCATAGCCATATCAACGACACGTTTCACATCTAATACCACATCCAGATTCTTTTTTAGATAAATCATATCGGTCAATTGTATTCCATTTTCATAAATCGGTTTCTCATAATGATCTACAAAAAAATTTGCAACGATATGTGAATTAACAAATCCACATTGTTTATAAAAATCAAGCGTATTCGAATTGTTCCCTGTACCGACATACATAACATCACAGGTCACACTGTAATATTCAGAAAGATAATTGACCATATAAGTCCCATATCCCTGTCTTCGATATTCCTGTGCAGTGACCAGATTCTTCAATTCACATCGTTTGTTTTTCATATGTTCCACAACACCGATTGTCAGCACTTCACCGGCATCTTCCAGCACAAACATATCACTTTTATCCAGATACCGCCGGATCATATTCTCCTGCGGATCTGCAATCAGGAGCATTTCAAGATAATTATCTTTATCTTCAGTAATCCGTCTGATCTCCATAGGCCTTCTCTCCTTAATATTCTCTGTAGTTCCTGTTTGTTTTACAAATTCCCAATTATATCTGTCAGAGAATCCGTCAGTTACAACAATCTGCTATAAGTAAACAGCGCCAATATACTCTTCCAAAAATGTTCTGTATACTGACGCTATTATATCACTGGATTAATAAAATAGATAGTTGTTTTTTTTTATATACAATTTTATATCATGTATTTTTTCACGAACAACCTGGCATATAAACATATGCTTTCCGGTTATTTACAAATTCTTGCCTGTGGCATACATGCAAGGCTTCCATCTGCATGATATAAAATACCAAACTCACTATAATATGCCGGATTTCCATTTGCAACTTGTATGAAATCCACATTTTCCAAACAGTCAAAAAGTCCGTCATCCATATGCACAATATTTGCTGGAATATAGACTTCTTCTGTCTCATTCTTCAGGGAACTGTCTGAACGCTCAAATACATCTGAACGGATTCCTTTACATCTTACATCTGTTGGAAATGCTAATACTCCATCTGGTGCACCACTTAAGATTTCTGTCACATACCCTTCTGAGTCGATCTTCATTCCGGAAATTTCTATATAGACCGGTTCTTCTACGACATTCTCATTATCTGTAATCGGATAGACAATTGGCTGTTCTATGATTCCCGATACCAGATCAGAATCATCTCTTTTATCTAGAATCGGAACTGATATATCCGAATAATCCATCATGTTTTCTCTGCTAACTGATTTTCCTGTACATGCTATATTCTTTGTCACAACAGTATGCTTTATTTCTCTGTTTTTCATCCTACATAAATCCGCATAATTTCTTCTTGCACTTAAACTCCCAAGAATATTCTTTTCCATTGTCAACATCGAAATCTTTTGTCTCAATTCACTTGAACACACATTTCCATATGGTAATGCTTTTGTATCCGTATTCACGACTTTTCCCATTCCATTGATTTCCTGAGCAGTGTTAAAATCTGTAACATAAGTCAACGGATTAAGTACTCCAAACACCATCACAACCGCGATTGCAAATGCCAACACAAATCTCTCCGTCCTTCCGGAACTTTTCTTTAGAATATTTTCCATATTCTATTCCTCTCTTTCTCATCCTGTTTCTGATAGAGCTATCCCCAACATGTCTTTGTTTTGTCCATTATAAAACAAATTTATAAATTTGTATACAAAAAGGAAGTGGCAACTCGCCACATTTTACATGTTGACAAATCACCACTTTCTTTTATTTCATATACACCTTAAAATTAACTGTAATTAGTTAATGTATCCGGCTTTCTTAAGCTCTTCATGAGCTTTCTCAAGGTTTGCATCTG
>NZ_JAJCNF010000046.1:0-13221 GCF_020560945.1 Dorea sp. 210702-DFI.3.125 | reverse complement strand
CTGGGGGATTGACTCCCACCACTGATACCAGCTTGTTTCTCACCACCTATAGAGGCGGAGTCATCTCCCAACTGATATAAAAAATAACAGGTAAACATATCGCTTTCAATGTCATATTTAAACCCTGACATTGAGTGCCATATATCCACCTGCTATTTTTTAATATTTTCCTTCTATATAATGATGTTGGATTTCAGGAATATTATCTCATTTTCAGAATTGGACTGATCTTCTTGTAAATCAGAAGTACCACAACAGATACCATTGCACCTTTCAAAAGGTTAAATGGTGCTACTGCAAATACGACAAATGTAAGTAAATTCGTAATATGACCATTTACTGCTGTTCCCATTCCTACCAGCGCATCGATTGGCATGCTAAATGCTTTTGCATAAGCCGGAAGTAATACATATGCATTTAAAAAGCAACCGATAAATGCCATAAATACAGTTCCTGCTGCCATTCCGATCATTGCACTTTTTCTGGAGTGTTTTGCTTTATAGATCCATGCTGCCGGAAGGATAAAGGCACAACCAATTGCAAAGTTGGCAATATCACCGACACCTGCTGTAGATGTTCCACTGATCAGAAGATGTAATACGATTTTAATAAGTTCGATCATTGCTCCTGCTGCCGGTCCCATTGCAAAGCAGCCGATCAGTGCCGGAACTTCGCTGAAATCAATCTTGTAAAATGCCGGTGCAAATGGAAGCGGTATTTCAAATGCCATTAAAATAACTGCAATTGCCCCCAGCATTCCCACCTGGGTAATGAATCTTACTTTTGACATACCTGCTGTGTTTGACTTGTTCTGTGTTGCTACATTTGTACTCATTTCTTTCTCTCCTTTTTATCTGCGGTGTGTCTGAGCTGTGCAAATGAAAACCTCAGGCACTGCCCTCTTTTATTTTAAGTAAGAAAGAATACTTCTTTTGGAACTATGCTTCTTTAGAATGTATCACTAAAAAAGGTCCACCGAACCTTTTTGTCGTATGCTTGACAACACAAAATCCCCCGACGCTTACGCTTCGGGGGACTGACATACATTCACCATAATTCTTCTCTCATCCAGA
The DNA here is from genome assembly GCF_020560945.1 of Dorea sp. 210702-DFI.3.125. NCBI lineage: Bacteria > Bacillati > Bacillota > Clostridia > Lachnospirales > Lachnospiraceae > Dorea > Dorea sp. 210702-DFI.3.125. The sequence goes on along the minus strand of NZ_JAJCNF010000046.1, from coordinate 12,148 downwards.
CTTTACTGTCGGTTCCGGAATCTCACCAGATCAGCCACTGCATACACTTACACAGCGGGTCGCGGACTTTACCGCCGGTTGGGAATTACACCCTGCCCCGAAGAATCTCTCTTATCTGTATTTGATTATAATCCTCTGATTAGTCCTTTTCAAGGCTTTTTTCAAAAATCTTTTTACTGGAAGGACATCATCAGATCGTCCTGATGCACTGTCTCACCTGGTTTTACATAAATCTTGTCTACAACACCTTCGATCGTAGATACAACGATTGTCTCCATCTTCATAGCTTCCAGAGTAAGAAGCGGTGTATTGACTTTGACCGGATCTCCCTCTTTGACAAGAACATTTCCTACGATACCTGGGATATTTGCTCCAAGCTGTTTCGGATTGGACTTGCTTGCCTTAAGCTTACGATCTGTCTTGATCTCCAGTTTCTTATCCAGAATCTTAACGTTACGGATAGATCCATTTACCTGGAACATCAATGTACGGTATCCGTCCTCGTCCGGCTCGCTTGCTTCCAGATATTTGATCAGAAGTTCCTTTCCTTCGCCAATCTTCAAGTAAGTCTCCTCACCCTTTCTAAGGCCATAGAAGTATACGTGACTTTCCAATCTTGTAACATCATTGTAAATCTCAAAGTGTTCGCAATAGTCCTCATATACCTTCGGATACAGCGCATAGCTGACTGCTTTCTTGCACATATCTGCTTCTGAGCGATCCTCATAATGATATTTCTCGCACAGATCCTTCTTAATCTGATCCAGATCAACTGCCGGGAGAAGTGCACCTGGACGTTCTGTCAGTGGTTTAATATCTTTCAGGACAATCTTCTGCAGTTCCTTCGGGAATCCACCATACGGCTGTCCCATCATACCCTGGAAATAAGATACGACGGAATCCGGATAGGATAATCCGGCACCTTCTGTCAGAATATTATCTTTTGTCAGGCCATTCTTGTACATAAAGATAGCCAGATCACCGACTGCCTTGGAAGTTGGAGTTACTTTTACGATGTTTCCAAGCAGATCATTGGCGTCTTTGTAAAGTCCCTTGATTGCTTCAAAATCATCTGGTGATCCCATACTTGTTACCTGTGCAAGCAAGTTGGAGTACTGTCCTCCTGGAATCTCATATTTGTAAATCTCTGTGTTTGGAGATTTCATATCACTTTCAAATGGTGCATATACTTCACGCACACGGCTGTAGTAGTGACTTAATTCTGTCAGTTCCTCCGGCTTCAGGCCTGTGTCACGTCTTGTTCCACGAAGTGCCTCTGCTACTGCGTTCATAGACGGCTGACTGGTCAGTGATGACATAGACTCAATTGCCAGGTCGACAATATCTACGCCGGCTTCTGCCGCCATCATAACAGTACTTACACCATTTCCCGTGGAATCGTGTGTATGCAAATGTAATGGTACATGAAGTTCTCTCTTCAGTGTGCTGATCAGTTCTTTTGCTGCCAGCGGCTTCAGAAGTCCTGCCATATCCTTGATCGCAATAGAATGGCATCCTAAAGACTCCAGTTCTTTCGCCATCTTCACATAATAATCTAATGTATACTTTGTCTCGTTCGGACTTGTAATATCTCCTGTGTAGCAGATTGCACCTTCAACGATCTTTCCAGTCTTAAGTGCCTCCTCGATTGGCAGTTTCATAGTCTCGATCCAGTTCAGACTGTCAAAAATACGGAATACATCGATTCCATTCTCTGCTGAGATCTGAATGAACTCTTTTACAAGGTTGTCCGGATAGTTGCTGTATCCAACGGCATTGGACGCACGAAGCAACATCTGGATCAATGTGTTCGGCATACGCTCTCTTAAAGTTGTCAGACGTTTCCACGGTGACTCCTTCAGGAATCGGTACGCTGTATCAAACGTAGCACCTCCCCATGCCTCTACTGAAAATGCGTTCTGCATAAATGCATTTGTCGCATAAGCGGCACCGCACAGATCTTTGCTACGCATACGTGTTGCCACCAGTGACTGCTGCGCATCACGCATACTTGTATCTGTAACATAAAGCTTTTCTTCTTTTAAAATCTTCTGCATGTAGCCTTCTGCACCAAGTTTTAAAAATTCATCTCTTGCACCATAGACCGGTTTATCATGGTCAAATGTCGGCAGAATACGGTTGTCGAACTGTTTCTTCTTACCCATGTCAGAATTGATGATACGATCACCGATAAACTCAATGATCTTAGTCGCACGGTTCAGGCTGTGTGTCAGGCGGAATAACTCCGGTGTCTCCTCGATAAATGTTGTGTAACACTGACCGGACTGGAATGTCGGGTGGTTCAGCACATTGATCAGGAACGGAATATTTGTCTTAACTCCACGGATACGCATCTCCTGAAGGGCACGCTCGGATTTTCTCACTGCACCTGCAAAGGTACGGTCATGAGAAATAATCTTTACAAGCAGACTGTCATAGTGTGGTGATACAACGGCTCCGACATATGCACAGCCACCGTCCAGACGGATACCATTACCGGAACCGGAACGATATACTGTCATCTCACCTGTATCCGGCAGGAAGTTATTTGCCGGATCTTCAGAAGTAACACGAGTCTGAATAGAATATCCGTTACATGTAACATCTTCCTGCGATTTAATATGTATCTCCTCTGAATCAAGAGCATATCCTTCTGCAACCAGGATCTGAGCCTGCACGATATCAATTCCTGTCACCATCTCACTGACTGTATGCTCTACCTGAATACGAGGATTCATTTCAATAAAGTATGGATTGTTATCTCTGTCTACCAGAAACTCCAGTGTTCCTGCATTAACATATCCAACATTTTTACAAAGACGGATTGCTGCATCAAAAATCTTCTCTCTTGTCTCGTCTGGAATGGTAAATGCCGGCGCATACTCTACGACCTTCTGGTGACGTCTCTGCACAGAGCAGTCACGGTCGAACAGATGCACAACATTGCCGTAATTATCTCCGATCACCTGAACCTCAATATGCTTTGGTCCTTTCAGATATTTCTCAACGAAAATCATATCATCACCGAAAGCTTTTTTAGATTCATTTCTCGCCTCGTTGAATTCTTTTTCCAGATCAGCCGGATCATTGACAATACGCATACCACGTCCGCCACCACCGTTGGAAGCTTTCAGCATAATCGGATATCCGACCATGTCTGCGATCTTCGCTGCCTCTTCATAAGATTTCATCGCGTGATCTACTCCAGGGATGATCGGTACATCTGCTGCAATGGCAATCTGTTTGGAAGAAATCTTATCTCCCATTGCTCTCATAATATCACTGGAAGGTCCAATAAATGTAATGCCATTCTGTTCACATGCATCTACAAACTCCGGATTCTCTGACAGGAACCCATATCCAGGATGGATTGCATCTACGCCTGCATTCAGTGCGATCTTAATAATTGTATCAATATCAAGATATGCATCGATCGGTCCTTTATCAGGATTCAGGGGATAGGATTCGTCTGCTTTGGAACGGAAAAGAGCGTATCTGTCTTCCTTAGAATAAATGCTGACTGTCACAATTCCGAGCTCATTGAGCGCGCGGAATACTCGAATGGCGATTTCCCCACGGTTCGCCACCAGAACTTTCTTGAACTGTTTCATTGTCTTCTTCCTCTCTTTTTTTATTGGTTTGCAATTAGCCTTTTTCTCTCTAATCCCACGGGCAATTACAACTTGACCGAAAAGTCGCATGATAGTTCATCTGCCCCACACGGATTACATGCACTTTTGATTTAGTTTACAGGATTTTTCTGAGAAATGCAAGATAAAAATATGACAACTTCATTTTTTGACAATAGTTAAGAAAATAACAATGGAATTTGCAAGATTTTAAATTATAAATTTCATTTTAGCCTCTTTTTTCCCTTTTTTCTTGTCTATAACAGATAAAAATTGCATCAAAACTTTTCTTTTCCATGATTCACACTTTTTTAACAATCTAAACACAAATCGAAAACATTTTTTCATTATTATATAGACATCAGCAAGAGAGATGCTGAGATATAAATAACAATTTTCTTTTTCATACTTTTTCCTTTGAGAGTCTTCCGGTGGGAGGGCTCTTTTTATTTTGGAAATTTAATTTATTCTTCTGACATTGACGCCCCTGTTTTTTCCCTGCCACTTATAAATCATGAGATAAACCTTATAGTCGAGTTCGTCTTGTGCGGTGACGAATGGCTCTTCTCTTAGTACCTCGGATTTGATTCCCTGCTGATAAAGTTCTGCCTGCTCTTTTTTTGCCTGACTGATAAGTTTCTGATGTCTTTCATCAGCTTCTTTTCCGAAACTCCGGTTTGGATAGTTTGCGGCTTCTTGTTTGAGTTTTTCTGTCAGAAGTTCTATGAAGTGTACATGTTTTGTCTGATGTAATTTTACGGCTATGTAACGACTCATTCTCATACCATGATGTTTCCGGTAATATTTTAATAACTTTATCATGCTTTTATCGTCTGCTTCTTCTGCGAATTCTTCCATGACTGTGATTGCCTCTTCTGACGGTTGCCACGGATTATCTTTTGGTACAATATATTGATCCGGCACCGCCGGGTAACAGCAGTAATTGAGTGGCGGGAACTGTTCTAACATTGCCAGTTTCTGTTCTGTCGGTGTACAGAATTCCGGTCCCAGATATTCTAATTTGTCCCGTAAAATTGCAATGCGATATTCCAGTTGTCTTAAGTATTCGTACCCTTCCACCCAGAAATGTCCGATTTCTCCATAATTGTATAAATGTACTTCCACTGACAGCGACTGGTAAAAGAGCGTTACAACGGAATCGTCCTGATGTACCACAAGCACATATTCTCCATTTTCATAGGTAACTGATGCATCCAGTGGTCCTTCATAATCGTCCTGATAAATTCCGGTCATTCGCGCACCGTGAAATACAAGAAAGCTTTCCACTGCATCGTTCATCATATAAACCAGTTTATACTCTGGCAGAAGTAATTCGAACTGATCTTGTTCCAAAAGTTCTTCCAGCATCTCCAAAGCTCTCTCCTGACTAATCTGGTACGCCTGATTTTCCACATTTTCTTTATTCTTTTGCTCTGCTTTCCACACATTTTCTGTGTTTTTCTCTGTTTCCAATTATCTCTCGCTCTCCTTCATTGACATCTTCCATCACAACTTTCGTTTCTCTGATCATGCCTTCCGGCAGTTCCTGATACTCCACCCTCAAGACTGCCTGTGCCCAGTTCAGACTGATCTGAGGCTGTTTATTTTTCTCACGTCCGGCTCTCTCGATTTCTTCCAGAAGTTCTTTTAACACTTCTTTGGTCAGATAGCCGCCTCGCCAGTGAAAGGTCAGCACGCGTCCTTTCTTCGCTGCCTGAAGCGACCGCTTGTATACATCTTCTATCTTTGTAAATGACAGTTTCTTCTCTTTATAATAGAAGTGTCCGCCCTCGTTGCATGCCGGAGCCGGATACAACAGTGGTTCGTGATCTCGGAAAATGTTTTTATCATCCAGGTTAAAATAATCGTACCTGAAATCCATCTGTTCTGCTTTTCCGGCTTTGTTCTTTCCCGATGTGTTGCGTGGAGTTTTGTTTTCCGGTTTCTGATTTTCTTTTTTCTCATAATTGCCAAGCGTATTGTCAAATGTTACGTCCAGGTGATAATACTGTCCGTCAATCTTTACGATATTCCATGTATGACGGTACTTAATCCCTTTTTCCGGATTATTTCCACACACTGCGATCATACACCAGATTCCAAGGGCATCACACAATACCTTCACGGATTTTGCAATTCCTTCACATACGCCTACCCCATGCCCTAAAGGTCCGATAATCTCATGGGAATAAGGTTTTTTCAGCTTATCATAATGTATACTTTCACATAAAAAGTCGTGTATATATTTTTCCTTGTCCCACTGGGAAAATGTCTTCGCTTCTCTTGCGATTTTCTCTACGCGGGCTGTCATGGCTTTCTGATGTTCTTTTATCTTTGCTTTTTCAAATAAATATTCCGGCACAAAAATCAGATTTGGAGAATCGTTGTAATATTTATACTTATAGCCTGTTGCCCAGAAAATTTCCGGATGATCCAGCCGGAGCTTGAAAAAGACATTATAGAGTGCCTCACCCTCCAGTCTTGGGATCTGAATCTCTTCATCTATATTTAAAAATCCCTGATACAAGGCATGATAAACTGCCTGTTCTATTTTATTCATCCTATTATAATAGTACTGTTCCATGTAATTTTCCGTAATCCTTTTCTATCATTTCAAGCTTTTGTCACTAATAATGATTGCGAGTTTTCTGTCACACGCAAATTCAAGTCGAACATTGCAACTAGAGTATAACATATATTATGAATATTTTCGTGTTTCTTTGAAGCATACATTGACATTCCATATCAGACTTTTTATACTGGGAAATGTAAATTTCAAAGAAAAGCTTATGTAATAGGCTATGAGAAGTTTTCAGAAAGTAGGAATCCAATATGAACTGTAATGATTCTATGATAAATAATTCTATTCTCAAGAAGAGGAATGATCCTGGCAGAAATTTCCAAATCCTTGCCATTTCAAACCGACATCTCTGCAATCAACCTTTTGAAGACCAAATTAAACGGGTCTGCGAATGGCACCCGGACGCTCTCGTTCTTAGAGAAAAGGATTTGCCAGAAGACGAATACAAAGCATTAGCAAAAAGTATTCTGGATATCTGTAAAGCTTACGATGTCCCATGTATCTTACATACTTACTGGAAAGCAGCGCTGGAACTCGGACATGATGCCATTCATTTGCCACTGCCTCTGTTACGGGAGTTGTCTGCCGAGTCGCAGAAGCATTTACAAAGTCAGAATTCGACAATCTCGCAGAGTTTTCATGTTACGGACTTCCATAAAATCGGCACATCTGTTCATTCTGTCGAGGATGCCATGGAAGCAGAACGGCTCGGTGCGACCTATGTGACAGCCGGACACATTTTCACAACAGATTGTAAAAAAGGTCTGCCGCCACGTGGACTTGATTTTTTGAAAAATGTCTGTGATGCAGTCACGATTCCTGTCTACGGAATCGGCGGAATAAAATTTGACCCGCAGCAATGGAACAGCCTGAAAAAACAAGGTGCCTGCGGCGGGTGTATTATGTCAGGAATGATGCAGCTTTAAAACTGCATCTTTTTTTGTTGCCAAGCATACGACAAAAAGGTCCGGTGGACCTTTTTTAGTGTCTTCTGCACTTCTGCAATTCATTATTGCACATATGGATTATACAGAAAGAACGCTCCGGAAAAAGCCAGCGCCAGATATATCATTGGTTCCCATTTTCTTCCATCAGCCTCTATTGAATTTTCCACATGTCCATCACCTTTTTCTTTCTGTTTTCCACAAACTAACACATAAATACCTCTCCAGATCAGATATCCTGCACACGCGCCGATCGTATTTGCAAGGAGATCATCAATATCTGTTGCACGCGCGTTAAATATCTGAGAAATTTCAATTGTTAACGACAGTAAAAATCCTGTGACTGTGACATTTGTTATATTTCTGCATTGCTTCCATATACATGGTATCAACAGCCCAAGCGGCAGAAACATGATTATATTTAACACAAACCCCATGCCCAATCCTGCCAGTGGATTCCAGTTATATCCACCACTGATGGCATCTTTAAGTCTTACAATGTCTGCCAACAGGCCTATCCCTGTCACTTTAAATACCACCCACAGATAAACGAGCATTACATAAACTCCAAAATAATATTTTGCAGGCACACGCCTGGAATTTTGCTTTGCTTTGATTTCCATTAGTCCCTGATATATCAGACACGGTAGCAGTAGCGTAAGAAGTAAATAGCCACTGTACATAAAATCCTCAACTATATAAGTATATAAAATCCTCACATAATCCATAACATTTCCTCTCCTTTTTCCAGCCTTTATCTTCACACCTGATATATTAGAATACATTTCTTAACAACTTCTTTGGAATATTCTTAATATTCTCTGTAGTTTTAACCCATACCTGTATCATGCAGTTCAGTAACACTAGTTCCATCTGAATGTAATCAACATTTCTTTCAATTTGTTTCTTGAATTATCAGACAAATGCATCTATCATAATCATATAAATATGATACTTGCAGCTCAGTAAACCAGAGCTGCATTTGGGGAATCAATTACAAATTCAAAAATGAATTCAATGATATAGGAGGGCTTTTCTTATGACACAGGCTGAAATCAAACAACTGATTCAGAAACAGCGGACTTTTTTTCATTCCGATGCTACGCTTGATGTAGAATATCGTATACATGCACTTCAAAAATTAAAAGCATGCATCTTAAAATATGAAAATGAAATTAATATCGCAATCCGTGCAGATTTGGGAAAATGTGCTTTTGAAAGCTACATGTGTGAGACTGGTCTCGTCTTAAGCGAACTGACTTACATGCTGAAACATACACGCAAATTTTCGAAAGAGCGCACAGTCAGGACTCCACTGGCACAGTTTCACTCCAGGAGCTATCAAAAACCGTCCCCGTATGGTGTCACACTGATTATGAGTCCATGGAATTATCCGTTCATGCTCACCATAGAGCCGTTGATCGATGCGCTGGCAGCAGGAAATACCGCAATTCTGAAGCCAAGTGCCTATTCTGCACATACTACTGCTCTGATCAGCCGTATGATCCAGGAATGCTTCGATGAAAAATATGTGGCCGTTGTCACAGGTGGGCGTGAGGAAAATAATTTCCTGCTAAATGAACATTTTGACTACATCTTCTTTACCGGAAGCCAGGAAGTAGGGAAGGAAGTGATGCGTCATGCTTCCAACCATCTGACTCCAATCACCCTTGAGCTCGGTGGTAAAAGCCCTTGCATCGTTCATAAAAGTGCCGATATCAGACTTGCTGCTAAACGTATTGTTTTTGGTAAATTTTTAAATTGCGGGCAGACATGTGTTGCTCCTGATTACATTTACTGCGACCGCACAGTCAAAGATAAACTTATAAAAGAATTGAAAAAACAGATTCAAAAACAATATAGTAAACAGCCTCTGGCACATAAAGAATATGGCAAAATTATCAATTTAAAACATTTTGACCGGCTGCTTGGACTGATTGATTACGACAAAGTGGTCTATGGCGGCACTTTCGACCATCACACTTTACAGATAGAGCCAACAATCATGGACAACGTCACCTTTGCGGACGCTGTCATGCAGGAAGAAATCTTCGGACCGGTTCTTCCAATCCTGACTTACGATTCTATCAGCGAAGCCGTGAATAATATCCGTGCCATGTCCCATCCGCTTGCACTTTATATTTTCGCAGGAGATACTCATGTAGCGGAAAATGTAATTGCAAGAATCGGGTTCGGCGGAGGCTGCATCAACGATACACTGATTCACCTTGCCACAAGTGAAATGCCTTTCGGCGGATTTGGCGAAAGCGGCATGGGCAGTTACCACGGAAAGACCGGATTTGATACATTTACACATTACAAAAGTATTGTGGATAAGAAGACCTGGCTGGATCTGCCAATGCGATATCAGCCTTACAAGAAGATAAATAATAAGTTGTTACATATGTTTCTAAAATAAATGCTATCTAAAAACAACAGACCAGTTTACAGTTCTCCCATAAAACCGCAAACTGGCCTGTTGTTTTTTATCAGAATTGGACCTTTATATCAAGCCATGATTGTTGTACAGTAGGTTCAATCGAAAGATAAGTAATCATATAAGGAAAGAGGTTTTACTATGAATTCAAATTTGAAAAAAATTGTGATGACAGCACTTTTTGCTGCACTTGCATGTGTTGCCACCATGTCTATCCGTATTCCAACACCTGGCACAGGCGGATATATACATCCAGGTGACGCAATCGTAATCCTGTCAGGAGTTGTTCTTGGACCAAGTTATGGACTGTTGGCAGCCGGTATCGGTTCCGCAATGTCAGACCTCCTCGGTGGATATTTTGTATACGTTCCGATTACATTTGTAATCAAAGGACTGATTGCTCTGTTTTCAGGACTTGTTTACCAGAAAATTGCAAAAGATTCCAAATCACGTTATGTAGCAGTGCTTCTCGGTGGCGTGATTGATATCGTACTGGTAGCCGGTGGATATTTTATCTGTGAATTTTTCCTTTATGGATCATCTGCAGCAGCAAGTATTCCAGCCAATATTATTCAGGGAGTCGGAGGACTGATTATCTCCTTCGTACTATACCCGGTATTAATGGCAATTCCAGATGTAAAACAGCTCACATATAAGACAAAATAAACTATGAGAAACACGCTTCGCGAGTTTCTCAAGTTATCGCGGCAGTCGCCAAGGTCTCGTGCAAGCACGGACTTTGGCTCGTTGCTCGCGTAAATCAATTGGGGACGTTGTAAACTTTAAAAGTACTACGTCCCCATCATTCATTATCGGTGTCCCTTTTAGAACACTTTCGTTGTCCACTTACTCATATCCCACACTTCATTCACCACGTCTTGATAGAATTCCGGCTCATGACAGATTAAGAGTATACTGCCGCGATATTCCTGTAATGCTTTTTTCAGGGAGTCTTTGGCATCTACATCCAGATGGTTGGTCGGCTCGTCCAGAAGCAGGATATTTGTATCTCTGTTAATGAGTTTACAGAGGCGTACTTTCGCCTGTTCTCCTCCACTTAATACTCGCACCTGACTTTCGATATGTTTTGTTGTAAGTCCGCATTTTGCCAGAGCGGAACGCACTTCATACTGGCTAAATGAAGGGAATTCCTGCCAGATTTCTTCGATACAGGTCGTGCGGTTCTCACCTTTTACTTCTTGTTCAAAATATCCGATTTCCAGATTTTCTCCCAGTTCGCATGTTCCAGACAGAGATGGAATGAGTCCCAGAATACTTTTTAAAAGTGTTGTCTTTCCGATACCATTGGTTCCTACAAGAGCAATCTTCTGTCCACGCTCCATGCTCAGGTTTAATGGTTTTGACAATGGCTCATCATATCCTGTCACAAGATCATGTGTTTCAAAAAGAAATTTTCCTGGTGTCTTTCCATAGCGGAAATGAAATTCCGGCTTTGGTTTTTCTGCTGCCAGTTCGATGACATCCATTTTGTCCAGCTTCTTCTGGCGGGACATGGCCATATTTCGTGTCGATACGCGTGCTTTGTTGCGCGCAACAAAGTCTTTAAGTTCACTGATTTCCTGCTGCTGACGACGGTATGCAGCTTCAAGCTGTGCTTTCTTTACTGCGTAGACTTCCTGGAAATGTTCATAATCTCCTACATAACGGTTCAATTCCTGATTTTCCATATGGTAAATGATGTTAACCACTTCATTTAAGAATGGAATGTCATGTGAAATCAGGATAAATGCATTTTCATAATCCAAAAGATAGCGCTTCAGCCATGCAATGTGCTCTTCGTCCAGATAATTGGTCGGCTCATCAAGAAGCAGAATATCCGGCTTTTCAAGTAATAATTTTGCCAGCAACACTTTCGTTCTCTGACCTCCGCTTAAATCTGTGACATCGCGTTCCAGTCCGAGATCCAGAAGTCCAAGTGCTCTTGCTACCTCTTCTACTTTTGCATCGATGGTGTAGAAATCATGTAAAGTCAGTTCATCTTGAATCGTTCCCAGTTCTTCCATCAACTGCTCCATCTGCTCTGGATCTGCATCTCCAAGCTGGTCACAGATTTCATTCATGCGCTGCTCTTTTTGAAGAAGTGGATCAAATGCTGACTTTAATACGCCGCCGATCGTCATTCCCTTTTCCAGTACTGCATGCTGATCCAGATATCCTGCATGGACATTCTTTGACCATTCTACTTTTCCTTCATCCGGCATCAGCTTTCCAGTCACAATATTCATAAATGTGGACTTTCCTTCACCGTTAGCTCCTACAAGTCCAATATGTTCCCCTTTTAAAAGACGGAATGAAACATCTGAGAAAATTGCCCTGTCACCAAAGCCATGGGTAAGATGTTCAACATTTAAAATACTCATTTTTACTTTCTCCTTTATCTGCAAAAATCGTTCATTTTATTACTGATTAAAAATCACCTCAATAATTGTTCATTTTATTACTGATTGAAAATCACCTCAATAATTGTTCATTTTATTACTGATAAAGACTTCCCATACCCAAAATGGGACTTGTACCTTGAAAACTCTATATTTCA
>NZ_JAJCNF010000045.1:0-15282 GCF_020560945.1 Dorea sp. 210702-DFI.3.125 | reverse complement strand
TACCAGCTTGTTTCTCACCACCTATAGAGGTTGGAGTCATCTCCCAGCTGATATAAGCCCCACATATCCTGAAAAAATAATCCCACAGCAGGTACTATCGCAAGTGTACCTGCCAGGGATTATTTTATGGTATATAAATTACATATCTACATAGAAATCCAGCCAAATGCGTTTGCCACGGAACTTGCCAGAATAATCATAGCAAAAATCGGGCAAAGATATTTGATCATGACTACAAATATTTTCTTTCTGCGGAATGCTGCTTCCCCATGTCTGATTTCCTCTTCTATGCGGTCTATGCCAACTACTTTTGACACAAATATACTTGTCATCATGGCTGCGATTGGCATCATCACTGAATTTGTCAGGAAATCAAAGAAATCCAGGAACTGCATTCCAATGATTTCTACAAATGCCAGCGGTCCATATCCAAGACAGGATAATGTGCCAAGAGCAATCATTATAATTCCGATTACAGCTGTAGATTTTCTTCGGCTCCAGCCAATCTCATCTTCAAAGGTTGAAACTGCACTTTCTGTCAGTGCAATAGAACTTGTCACTGCTGCAAATAATACCAACAGGAAGAATAAAATTCCTACAACTGTTCCAAATCCCATATTTGCAAATACTTTCGGGATTGTAATGAACATCAATGCCGGACCTGCCTGCAGTGTATCCGGATCTCCTCCGGAAAATGCAAAAACTGCCGGAATAATCATAAGTCCTGCCATAATTGCAATTGCTGTATCGAATACTTCTACATTTCTTGTAGAATCTTCAATGGAACTGTCTTTTTTCATATAAGAGCCAAATGTAATCAGAATACCCATAGCAATAGACAGGGAATAGAACATCTGTCCCATAGCCGCCACAACCGTCATCCATGAAAAGTTCTTCAAATTCGGCACGAGGAAATATTTCACTCCTTCAATAGCTCCTGGTCTTGTCACCGAATAAATCGCGATAATGACAGACAGAACGACCAAAATCGGCATCATGAACTTTGAAACTCTTTCGATTCCATTTCTCACACCTGCATAGATGATCGACAATGTGAACATACAGAAAATTACAAAACAGATTTCTGTCGATGCTCCATTTGAAATAAATTCAGAAAAATATCCATCTGCCGCCAGTTTTGTACCATTTCCCTTCACATACTCAATCAGATACTTAATGACCCAGCCTCCGATCACGGAATAATATGGTACGATCAGCACTGGAATGATTGCATTGATCCAGCCTCCAAAGGAGAGCCACCCCGCTTTCTTTCCAAATGCTTTAAATGCTCCTACAGGACTTTTTCTTGTCATACGTCCCAAAGCTGATTCGGCAACAATCATTGTGTAACCGAATGTCAATGCGAGCAAAATATAAATAAGAAGAAAAATTCCTCCACCATACTTTGCTGCAAGATACGGGAATCTCCAAATATTTCCCAATCCTACTGATGCACCCGCCGCAGACAGTACGAAACCTATCTTCCCCGAAAAGGTGCTTCTTTTGTTCTTTTTTGTTTCCATCTCTCTTTTACCTCTGATCTGCTCTTATTGCAGATCAGGCTTTCCCTTTCTCACGCCCAAGGCCTCTATGCCCTGGCTTTAAATTAATCCCGGCTATTCTTGATTTATCTTTTGCCGTATTGATTCATTTTATCACAAATCACACCTTTTATCTAGTGTAGAAAGCAGTGTATTTCTGCGGTGTATTCAGTATAATCACATTGCTCTGTCGAATAAAATACTGTATAATGAAATTCATCTGAAAACGAAAGGGATTTGAAAACATGGACACAAAAGAATCTGTTGGAAAAGCAGCAAAAGGATTGGGATCGCTTGTATTAATTCTTCTTTTGATGAAGGGATTTACATTTAGCTTTCGTTCAAATTGGCTGTTAACTATAGGAATCATTGTAGGAGGAACACTCTTTTTATACTTTGTGGGCTTGCAATGTATTGCAGGATATTTATGGAAAAGGAAGTTGGTGACAATAGGCGCAATTTTTATAGGCTGCTTCTTTGTGTCTACTGTCAGTGAAAATCAGGTGGTTTCAGGGTTAAACACGGTAGCATATTTTCTTGCAGGTTTTGTTTTGGGAATACCTATTGCCTGGTTTTTCTTATCAGCAGGTCGAATTGCGTTTCGAATAATGAGACATGAACGCCTGGTTAATTCCGGTTCGTATACCGGTTCTACTGTTTCTTATAACTCAAATAACAAATGGGACCAGGAAAGAGCCGAAAGAGAACGGCAAGAGCGTGAAGCGGATCAGCGTGCGAAAGCTCGTTATGATGCCCGTACCAATCAATTAAAAGCAGAGTATGATGCCCGTACTGCCGCGGGATGGGGAAAAACAGGCGCAGAACGAAACTTCCGTAATGATGCGGATTATTGGAAAAATCAGCAAAAGAAATATTAACATTGAAAATAAGAGGTTACAGCATTGAAAATTCAGTGCCACAACCTCTTATTTTTGTACAAAAAAACAGTTCACAGATTTTTCACAAAATAATTAGCACTCACCTCTTGACAGTGCTAATAATAGGTGCTATATTACAGTTAGAACAAAGGAAGGGGAACAAAAAGAAGGAAAAAGTTCCTAATCCGCAAGGTTCTGGCACACAACACATCGGATTTCTCCGACAGTGCTTAAATATATTTTATGAATGTCTTTTGAAAGGAGATATGACTTATGATGTTACCTAGTATTTTTGGAGAAAACTTATTGGACAATTGGTTTGATGATGGTTGGAATTCATGGGATTACAGCAATACAAGCCTCATGAACACAGACATTAAAGAGAATGATAATGATTATGAACTGACGATGAATCTTCCAGGTGTTAAAAAAGAAGATGTCACAGCAGAGTTGAAAGATGGTTACTTAACAATCCATGCTACATCTAATCAGAACAAAGATGAGAAAGATGAAGATGGCAAATATATCCGCCGTGAGCGTTACAGTGGTTCCTGCAACCGTAGCTTCTATGTTGGAGATGCTGTTACAGAGGAAGATATTAAGGCCAGCTTCGAGAATGGTACTTTGAAGATGACAATTCCTAAGAAGGAAGCAAAGGCTGTACCGGAGAAGAAATTCATTTCCATTGAAGGATAATTTCACAGCAAAACTGTATACAAGTTTTAGATTTGTTACACCTTCTTTGTAACCGTGGCGGTTCAAAAGAACCGCCTGCGGATCACATAGATGAATAATTTGATTATAACGATTTTAGTATATATTTTTAGGAGGAATGACTTATGTTACCTAGCATTTTTAATGATAATTTATTTGATGATTTCTTTAACTTTCCATTTTACGATGACAAAGCAGAGCGTCGTGCAGAGAAAAAACTTTACGGACATCATGCTCACAACCTTATGAAAACTGATATCAAAGAGAAAAAAGACGGTTATGAGTTAGAGATGGATCTTCCGGGCTTTAAGAAAGATGAAATCACCGCTGAATTGAAAGACGGTTACATGACCATCAGTGCAGCAAAAGGTTTGGATCAGGACGAACAGGAGAAAGATACAGGACGTTATCTTCGTCGTGAGCGTTACGCCGGTGCCTGCCAGAGAACGTTCTATGTTGGAGAAGATGTTACAGAAGAGGATATCAAGGCTGAGTTCAAACACGGTATCTTGAAACTCTTCATTCCAAAGAAAGAAGCAAAACCAGCTGAACCAGAGAAAAAATTCATCTCCATTGAAGGATAATTTTCTCTCCCATTGAGAGTGTTTTCCTGTGAGATAGAATTTTCTCATAAATGTAATTTCCCCTCTTACCGGAAGAACCTGTCACTGGCAGGTTCTTCCAGATGCTTCGGCAACGAAAAGAAGTGTCACATCCCACAGTGGCACTTCTTTTTATTTGCATTTTATTTATACTTTTTTATTCTTTATAATCAACAGATTTTATTTCCATTGGCTTTCATTTTAAATTTTAATCCTAGTATTTCTGCTGCTCTTTTACACATCAGCATGCGCTGTAGGAATATTTCAAAATAATCTAAAATGGAGCATATTTCTTCATCAAGTTCAATTTCCAATAAGATCACTTTCTTCTCAACATTAACCTGAAGACTGGAGGCAACTGCCGCATAATTAACACGATCGTGCATATCAAAATTCTCTTTGATTGGATTCCTTACACGGTTTCTTCTGACATCTGTCTTATCTGCCAGGATCAATGCCGCAGAAACAGCATCTACTGCAGTCCCAGTTTGTTCATCATGCTGACCGATTGCACTGACAATTGCCGCGATATCTTCATCTGGAAACTTCCATTCCCGAAGTAGCTGAAATGCCATCAGGGCAGAACTATGTGCATGATCTACACGGTTGACACAATTTCCCATATCATGCATATATCCTGCAATTTGGGCAAGTTCTACTGTATGTTCGTTATATCCTAATTTTTCCAAAATTTCTCCTGCTGTCTCGGCAACTTTTACTGCATGTCCTCTGGAATGTTCTGTATATCCTAAGATTCCTAAAACTCTATTTCCCTGTTCAATATACGCATTCACCTCCGGCATCTTTTTGATTGATTTATAAGTTATTTTATCCAAGTAAATTTCTTTCCTTTCTTTTTTTTATAATCTTTGTATTGCATCCATCGCCAGTTCCGATCGCTCACATTCTTCTGTTGACATCGTAATCTGATAGCAAAGCGGACTTCCTTTCATATACTCCGATGCATAACTAAGACCATTCGTTCTCTCATCAAGAAATGGGCGGTCAATCTGATTCGGGTCTCCAAGCAGCACAATTTTCGTTCCTTTTCCGGCTCTTGTAATAATTCCTTTCACCTGATTTGGTGTCATATTCTGAGCTTCATCGATGATTAAATATGTATTTACAAATGAACGTCCTCTTATAAAATTCATTGCTTCAGCCTGTATGATTCCTCTGGCAAATATTTCTTCTATTTTTCCTTGAAGTTCCTGTTCATCTTGATAACGGGCTTCCTCATCAGAATCAATTAACTGCTCCAGATTATCCATGATTGGGCGCATTAGCGGTGATATCTTCTCCTGCTCATCTCCCGGCAAAAATCCAATATCCGAATCAAACTGTGCATTCGGTCTGCAAATCAGAATTCTGCGATATTCCCCCGTCGGATTATTCAAGATCTTCTCCAGACCAACTGCGAGAGAATAAAATGTCTTAGCCGTGCCTGCCATACCTTTTACAATCACAAGCGGTGCCTCATCAGCCGGTTTCATAAGTGCTTCCTGAAGGAAATACTGACCTGAATTTCTCGGCTTCACTCCATATGGTAAACTCTTTTTGTATTTTAAAGGCACAACTTTCTTACCTTCCACTCTTCCAAGATGTGTTTTCTTCAACGACTGATCTGCTTTTAAAATAATAAATTCATTTTCCACAAGTTCCGGTTGAATTTTATTTCCCATTTCATCTGACAAATATAATTCTTTGACAGAAACTCCTTTTTTCTTAAAATCTTTGAACTTATCCTCCGCTACAAAGCATTGTTGTCTGCCACTATACTGTTCTTCCTCTGCAATTACCTGCTCTGTACTAAAATCCTGCGCCTCAATCCCCATAATCTGAGCTTTTATTCGAAGCACCAGATCCTTTGTCACAAGTACTACTGGTTTTTCCTCATCAGAAATCCCTTTGCAGACTTTCAAAATCCTGTTATCCGCTTTATCTTCCGGCAAACTTTCAGGGAGTTCCACTCCGACACAATTAGCCTCGACTCTTAAAAAACCACCATTTTCCAACTCTACTCCCTTTAGCAAGTCACCTTTCATTCGAAGCTTTTCTAAGAAACGTATGGCCCGTCTGGCGTTTGCCCCTTTTTCACCTTCTGCTTTCTTGAGTCCATCCAATTCTTCCAGTACGACCAATGGTAAAATAACCCGGTTTTCTTCAAAACACTGACATGCATACGGCGCCTGAATCAATATATTAGTATCAATCACATACGATTTAATCATCAACATCTCTCCTGCTCTGCATTTTCAACCTTATTCTGCAAGTTGTTGACCTTGCATCATTTAATATAACAAGAGAATATTGATTTTGCTTCATGATTCAGTAAAATATACGTAAATTAAATTATAATTCCATTACAATGATCCACCTCATGCTGAATGATCTGTGCAATCCAACCAGTATATTTCTGACGCTGTTTTTTCCAGTTCATGTCCTGATACTCGAGTTCAATCTCCTGATATCTAGTACATGGACGCACGCCAATCAGTGACAAACATCCTTCTTCTGTCTGATAAGAACCACTTTTCTTCACAATTCTCGGATTGAACATGGCAACATTCATAAATCCCATATTCACTGCAATAATCCGCTTCTTGACACCAATCATGTTAGCTGCCATACCGACACAGCCCTCCTCATGAGCTTTCAAAGTATCCAATAAATCTATGGCAACCTGCTTATCCGCCTGCGTCGCAGGCTCAGACTTCTGCCCTAAAAATAAAACGTCATGCACAACTTCTCTTACCATCTATTCTCCCTCCAAAAATCCTAAGTATTCATCAAATATATTAAATAACATATCCCCGGAACACACCGGAAGTTCGGCTGTTGTTCCCGGCAATTCTGCATATTGATACAAATCCTCCGCCTTTGTTAATACAAGTACTGGTATTACTTCATACTGCGGTCCAAATAACACTTCCAGATAAGGGCTGTACTTGGCAGCCTGAGACATTTCTTCTTCCAGTATTTTATCATTCATCTTAAACTCCAGCGAAAATACATAATTCTCTGTAATCACCAGCACGTCCGCATAAATTCTTATGTATCTGGATTTCTTAATTCGCAATTCAAATAGAATTTCCCAGTCATCAAACTTTACATCTGCATCACTAAGATCTGCAAACAGATTCTTCATCACCTCATAAGAATCCCGAAATGAATGGAATAGTCCTCTTGTATCGTTAAGATTCCGTCCAATCTTCCTGCAGCCTTCCGTCAACATCTGAAACCATTCATCCTCAGTAAGTTCCAGAAACTCAGCTACTGTTCCATAATATCCACTATAATCACCCAGCCCCACGTGTGGTCTGCTCTGCCTGATTAGTCCGTACCACTCATAATTCTCATTACGGTAGCACAAATCCTTCATATAAGGCGAATTATAAAGATAATGATTCACTGTGCTTCTGTCTTTATTCAGTTTCTTAGCAATCTCCCGTGCTTTAATTCCATCGCCAGAGGCAATCAGGGCATAAATGTCCCGTTCAATGATATCCATAACTAAAAGCTTGTCCTCCAAAGTGGTATCACATTAATAACAGGCTCTTCATACGGGTGAACTGCTTTTACCACTTCGATTGTCTTATCAACATTTTCTGTGTATACTGTAACCTCTACTTTCAGCTCCGGCTCACAACTGATTTCTCCGTTCGTCCCTATATATGGATTACAGCCGTCAAGCGGACGCCAGTAGCCCGTCACCGGACTCACAGACATACAGGAATCATAATTGCCGATGTGTCCCGCATCAACCTCCTGGAGAGCTTTCTGTAAAACTTCCAGGTGAGATGGCGGAAGGAAGATTTCTAATTTACAATACTTAAAGTCCATGGAAATACCTCTTTTCACATTATAATCTATTCCCATTGTATCACAATAGTAGTACCTCGTCTTCTATATTACACATGTAATCTTCCGCCCAATTTCAAAAGGATTTTATCTAATCCTCCATATATTCTCTATAATCTACTTCACTTGCGAATAACATATATCTTCCTTGCACTAATCCCATGTAACCTTCTGATGTTGCATAACCTTTCATCTTCTGCTTCCTCCTTGAACATAATCTGTAATTTATATAGTTTCCATTGTTTCTTTGCTTTCTTATAGTTATAGTTTACAGATTTAGGTGTCCTATAAAAATGACAGGTTGACGTATAAAAATCTTTATGATATTCTTATTTCGCTAATCTGATTCCATTTATCAGATTAGTGATAACATTTATAAATTACATATTCTAAAAACTACAGTGTGGACTTTTTCAGTTCAACTTTTTTTCGCCGCACAATTATAGGCTTTTTATAATTGTACGGCTTTTTGTATGTCCGAAATAATTTGCTTAACACATTTTTAAGGAGGAAATCTTTATGAATGATACATTTATGAAAGAAAAGCCGATTCTGCCACTTTTGACTTCTATGGCACTTCCCATGGTCATTTCAATGTTGGTGAACTCGCTTTATAATATTGTAGATAGTTTTTTCGTAGCTCAGATCAATGAGCAGGCAATGGCTGCCCTGTCACTGGTTTTTCCGGTACAGAACTTTGTGAATGCAACTGCCATTGGATTTGGCGTTGGAATCAACGCTATGATCGCATTCCATCTTGGAGCTGGCAATAAAGAAAATGCAAATGCTTCCGCAACTCACGGAATGATTCTTTCAGTGATACATGGATTTCTTGCTCTGATCATCAGCATTGCAATTATGCCAACATTTTTAGGAGCATTTACGAAAGATGAAAATGTTATAAAACTTGGATTAGAATATTCCAGAATTGTATTTTTGTTCGCGCCAGTGATTATGATCAGTTTGGCTTTTGAGAAAATATTTCAGGCTGTAGGACGAATGAATGAGACGATGTTTGCACTTTTATGCGGCTGTATTTCCAATATCATACTGGATCCGCTACTGATTTTCGGAATTGGATTCTTCCCAAAACTCGGAATTAAAGGTGCTGCGCTTGCAACCGGCATCGGACAGATTATTACTGTAATTGTTTATCTAATCTATTATGTGAAGAAGCCACTTCCGGTAAAGCTAAAAAAATCTTGTCTGCCCCTTCAGCGATCCTTGGATTTTAGGCTCTACACAATTGGCATACCAGCCATTTTAAACCTGGCTCTGCCTTCATTTTTAGTATCATTTCTTAATGGTGTTCTCTCCGCCTACTCCGACATTTACGTCGTAGTGCTTGGGATTTACTACAAATTGCAGACGTTCCTTTATCTTCCGGCAAGTGGAATTGTCCAGGGAATGCGTCCAGTCATTGGTTACAACTATGGTGCCGGAGAAATGGATCGAGTAAGAAAAATTTTCCGTCTGGCACTGCTTATGTGTGGTGGAATCATGGCAGGCGGAACACTTCTGTGTCTGTTTTTTGCAAATGATCTTATCGGAATGTTCACTACGAATCCTGAAACAATTCAGGCGGGCGGTCTTGCACTTCGCATTATCAGCTCCGGATTTATTGTTTCCAGTATCTCCGTTACTGCTTCCGGCGCACTGGAAGGCCTCGGAAAAGGGGTACAATCACTGCTCATTTCTCTGATGCGTTATGTAGTTATCATTATGC
This sequence comes from Dorea sp. 210702-DFI.3.125, assembly GCF_020560945.1. Taxonomy (NCBI): domain Bacteria; kingdom Bacillati; phylum Bacillota; class Clostridia; order Lachnospirales; family Lachnospiraceae; genus Dorea; species Dorea sp. 210702-DFI.3.125. The sequence goes on along the minus strand of NZ_JAJCNF010000045.1, from coordinate 5,960 downwards.
CGGCGGCATTTATTTTAAGCCGTATCAGGGGTGCTGTCGGAGTATGGAATGCATTCTGGATCACAGAACTTATCAGCGCAATAGCTTCTGTGTGGATCTATAGAAAAAGTCTGAAACACTAAATTGGGGACACCCTTAATCGTTGATGGGGACGTTACACTTTTGCAAAGTGCTACGTCCCCATCTTACTATTTTATATTGATATAAGATTCAATCAACTCTACTGTCTTCTCGAATCCAAGTTTTCCGCTGTTGATGCACAGGTCATAATTTTCTGCATCATCCCAGCTTCTTCCTGTGTGATAATGATAGAAGTCTGAACGGTATTTGTTGGTTCGTTCGATGTATTTCTCCATCTCTTTTTCGCTCATGCTGACACGCTCTAATGCGGATTTCATCTGGAAATCGTGATCTGCATGAACGTATACGCTGATCATATCCGGATCGTCTTTTAAGACAAAGTCAGCGCATCGTCCGATCAATACGCAAGAACCTTCTGCTGCGTATTTTTTAATGATCTCAGCTTCGTAGTTAAAGAGATTCTGATCTGATGTAAATTCTTTGCTTTCCGGTGGAAGGAGTTCTCCGCTATATACGTTGGTGGATAGCAGGAATTTCGGTAACCTTTTCAGGCGTTCATCTCGTGCATTGAACATACTCTCATTAATACCACTTTCCTCGGAGGCACGCTGCAGGATTTCTCTGCTGTAGCATGGAATTCCGAGTTTTTCTGCCAGCATGTACCCGATGGTCTTTCCACCGCTTCCATACTGTCTGTTGATTGTTATTACTACTCTTTTCATAGCAATTCCCCCAATCTTTTTCTGTTACTTACATTTTAAATGTAACATCTCATTTATGCAAGTCTTGCTCTAACAAGCCTCAATCTGAAACTCATAGAAGAAAACATTACTCTTCCCTGAACTTCTACACATTTGCCATCTACTCACCAAGATATGCCTTCTTAACTGCATCGTCGTTCATCAGCTCTTTTGCATCTCCGCTAAGCAGGATCTTGCCTGTCTCCAGTACATAGGCGCGGTCTGCGATTTCCAAAGCTTTCTTCGCATTCTGCTCTACGAGAAGTACTGTCGTTCCCGTTTTTCTTACTTCTTTGATAATGTCAAAGATCTCGTTTACAAAGATTGGTGATAGTCCCATAGAAGGCTCGTCCATGACAATCAGTTTCGGTTTTGACATAAGCGCCCGTCCCATTGCCAGCATCTGCTGCTCGCCACCGGAGAGTGTTCCGGCTCTCTGGTCTTTTCTTTCTTTCAAACGAGGGAATCTCTCATAGACCATAGCAAGCGTCTGTTCAATCTCCTCTTTGTCTTTTCTTGTGTATGCACCCATTTTCAGATTCTGGTATACGCTCAGATCTGCAAATACACGACGTCCTTCCGGTACGTGTGCGACTCCCATGTATACAATTTTGTGAGCAGGTACTTTTGTAATATCCTGTCCCTCAAATGTTACAGTTCCTTTCTTTGACGGAAGAAGACCTGTAATTGTATGAAGTGTGGTTGTCTTTCCGGCTCCATTTGCTCCGATAAGAGCCACAACTTCTCCTTGGTTTACTTCAAACGAAATGCCTTTGATTGCCTGGATCATTCCGTAATATACTTCCAAATCCTTTACTTCAAGCATTGCCATATTCTTATTTCCTCCTGTCTGGCTTTTCTTTACGTTTGTTTCCGGTTCTCTTATTCATCTCCAAGATATGCAGAAATAACTTCAGGGTTATTCAACACATCTGCTGTTTTTCCCTGTGCCAGTACCTGACCGAAATTCAGAACTGTCAGTTCTTCGCAAATTCCGGATACCAGTTTCATGTCATGCTCGATCAGAAGTATTGTCATTCCAAAATGTTCTCTCACGAACTGGATTGTCTCCATCAGTTCTCCCGTCTCATTCGGGTTCATACCTGCGGCAGGCTCGTCCAGAAGAAGAAGCTTCGGCTCTGTTGCCATAGCACGGGCAATCTCCAGCTTTCTCTGCTTACCATATGGAAGGTTCGTTGCCAGCACATCTGCTTCACCGTCAAGATCAAAAACCTTCAAGATTTCCATAGCCTTCTCATCCATGGCTTTCTCTACTTTTTTGTATTTTGGAAGCCGTAAGATTCCTTCCAATGTAGAATATTTATAGTGATTGTGAAGTCCGACTTTTACATTATCAAGTACTGATAACTGCTTAAACAGACGGATATTCTGAAATGTTCTTGCAATACCTGCTTTGTTGATGTCAATCGTCTTCTTACCGGTAATATCCTCGCCATCCAGTTTGATAATTCCCTCATTTGGCTTATACACACCTGTCAGAAGGTTGAATACCGTTGTTTTACCGGCTCCGTTCGGTCCGATCAGTCCGTAAAGTTCCCCTTTTTCGATCTGCATTTCAAACCCGTCTACTGCACGCAGTCCTCCGAAGGAAATGGACAGATTTTTTACATCTAATAATGCCATCTTATGCTTCCTCCTTTACTGCTTTTTTCTGTTTGAATTTTGCCAAATGTTTTTCTCTCCACTCAATTGCTTTCGGAGCCCAGTTAAAGAGCATCATGACAATCAGTACAATTGCGTAGATCAACATACGGTAATTGGACAGTCCACGCAGAAGTTCCGGAAGCAGTGTCAGGATTGCTGCTGCAATAATAGAACCTCTCACACTTCCAATTCCTCCCAGAACAACAAATACAAGAATCATGATAGACATGTTGTAACCAAAGTTCTGTGGTGTTGCCATCAGCGATGACAGATTATGTGAGTAAAGGACTCCAGCCATTCCTGCAATTGCTGCAGACAGAGAAAATGCAATCAGTTTATATTTTGTTATATTGATCCCTATGGATTCTGCTGCAATACGGTCATCACGAATCGCCATGATCGCGCGTCCGGTTCTGGAGCTGATCAGATTCAGAACAATGACAAGTGTGATCAGAATTAATATAAATCCGATAGTAAATGTACTGTCTTTCGGTGTTCCGCTGATTCCCTGTGGTCCGTTCAGAAGAATCTTTCCATCCGGCTCCATGTTCAAAGACACGGAATCCTTCATTGAAAAATGGAATCCTTTAGAATCTTTGCCAATATAAAAGACATTAATTACATTTTTAATAATCTCGCCAAACGCCAGTGTTACAATTGCCAGGTAATCTCCATTCAGACGAAGTACCGGAATTCCAATTAGGATTCCGAAAATTCCTGCGCACACTGCTCCGATCAGAAGAGCAATCATGAATCTTAAAAGATCCGGCTCAATGACACCTTTCATGCATTTAGAGAAAAATGCACTTGTAAATGCTCCGATACACATGAATCCGGCATGTCCAAGGCTCAGTTCTCCAAGAAAACCTACGACCAGGTTCAGAGAAATTGCCAAAATGATGTAAGTACAGATTGGTACAAGTAATCCTGTAAATAAGCTAGACAGGCTTCCACTTGTAACAAGTACCTGGATTACTGCGTAAACTACGATTACCATAAGATATGTAATCATGTTGTTTTTTGTTGTTTTATTCATATTCTTTAACATTCCTGCCACCTACACTTTCTCCTGGATATTCTTACCAAGAATTCCAGTAGGTTTTACAAGAAGTACCACGATCAGAACTGCAAATACGATTGCATCTGCAAGCTGTGAAGAAATGTATGCTTTTCCGAGAATCTCAATGATTCCAAGAATAATTCCTCCTATCAGCGCTCCCGGTACAGAACCGATTCCACCAAATACGGCTGCTACGAACGCCTTGATACCAGGCATGGAACCTGTGTAAGGTGTCAGGCTTGGGTATGCAGAGCAAAGCAGTACACCAGCGATTGCAGCAAGTGCGGATCCGATTGCAAATGTCATGGAAATAGTCTTATTTACATTAATTCCCATAAGCTGTGCTGCACCTTTGTCCTCGGATACGGCTAACATTGCCTGACCTGCTTTTGTCTTATTAATAAACAGCATCAGACCTGCCATAATAACAATACATAGTACAATTGTCAGGATGGTTGTTCCTGTAATTGTAAGCTTTCCACCTGCCAGTTTCAAGTTCGGCAATTTGATGACTTCTGGAAATGATTTCGTATTAGAACCAAAAATCAGAAGTGCCAGGTTCTGAAGCAGGTAGCTGACACCGATTGCTGTAATCAGAACTGCCAGTGGAGATGCCGCATTACGAAGCGGGCGATAAGCAACTCCTTCAATTACAACTCCAAAAATTGTGCAGGCGATCGTCGCAATAATGATTGCAACAATTGGATTCAGACCTGCGCCTGTCACACAAGTCAATACGATATATGCTCCGACCATAATAACGTCACCGTGGGCGAAGTTCAACATCTTAGCAATACCGTATACCATGGTATAGCCAAGAGCGATGATCGCATATACACTTCCAAGGCTGATACCATTAATGAGATAAGATATAAAACTCATTTTTCTTCTCCTTCCTTTAACTAAAATTTTTACCTCTCAATTATAATGATGTTGGGGGCAAAAGCCCCAACTATGATGCAATATGTGAGAAAGGCTGCCACAGCAATTCTGTAGCAGCCGCTTATCACTATTTTAACTTATCGGGCTGAATTAGTCCATGGATACATATGCACCATTTTCAATCTTAACACCCTTAGGTGCCTTGTTCGGCTCACCGTTCTTCTCCCATGTGATTCCGTCTACACCTGTCAGACCGTCAATCTTGATCTTTGTCATAGCGTCCATCAATTTGTCGCACATCTCTGAGTAATCCATATCCGGTGTTACATCAGCTTCCTCTGCTGCAGCTTTGATAGCGTAAATTGCATCATATGCATCTGCTGCAAACTGAATTGGTGTATTGCCGTATTTATCTTCATATGCTTTTGTGAATGTCTGAGTCTTCTCATCCTGTGCATCAGATGCATAAGGTGTCAGAAGCATCGTTCCCTCTGCAAGAGATTTATCAAATCCCTCTACACCAAGGATTCCGTCAAGTCCATCACATCCAAAGAATGTCGGATGATAATCTAACTTAGCTGCCTGCTGTAAGATAGCAGATGCTTCCTGATAGTAGATTGGAAGGAATACAAGATCAGCTCCTGATGACTGTGCCTTCTTTAACTGTACAGAAAAGTCTGTCTTATTATCTGCTGTAAATGCTTCTGCTGCTACAACATCAAGGCCTTCTTTCTTAGCCTCTGCTGCGAAGTTTGTGTAAATTCCATTAGAATATACATCGGAGCTGTTATAAATAACTGCTATCTTTGTTGCAAGTTTGTTCTTTGCAATGTACTCTGCAGATTTTGTTCCCTGTTCAGGATCTGAGAAGCAAAGACGGAATACGTTGTCGTGATCCTGAACGCTCTCTACTGCTGTTCCGGAAGGTGTGATCTGGAACATGTGATCACTGTCTGTCTCAGATGCTACTGCTGTACAAGAACCAGATGTTACAGTTCCCATAAGAATCTGCATACCCCAGTCTTTCAGAGTATTGTAAGCATTCACAGCTTTCTCTGCATCTGCCTGATCATCTTCTGTCTTGAACTCAACCTGCTTACCATTGATTCCACCATTTTTATTAATCTCTTCTACAGCAAGCTTTGCACCGTTGTCTACTGCTTCACCATATGCTGCTGCATCTCCTGTCATCGGTCCGATTCCACCAATTTTAAATACATCTGATTTTGAATCTGAGCTTCCGCTCTTAGAACCACAGCCTGCCATCATGCTGACTGCCAGTGCTGATACTAATACAGCACTTACAACTTTTTTAAATTTCATAATTCCTAGCCTCCAACTCTGTTTTTGTATTGACCTTATAATATCTCCTTCTTTTCCGTCTGTCAATGAAAATTTTAGATTTCACTCTGTTTTTTTATCAGTACAATCTTTTTTTCATAATAGAAAATACAATTTCTTAATTTCAAGAATGCCCCGGCATTCTTGCTGCGAGGTGCGCGTCATGCAATTGCATGACATACTTCTACTGC
>NZ_JAJCNF010000044.1:0-15497 GCF_020560945.1 Dorea sp. 210702-DFI.3.125 | reverse complement strand
AAACAAAATAATTTTTTTCTCATTTAACTATTGACATTTATTAGCTGGACTTTTATCTGACCCTTGTCGGGGATAGTAACACAAATGGATATGCATTTACATTTCTCAAAACTCCGTATATCAGTATAACTGCCAATATTGTCCATAATATCCACATCGGTATCTGGCGGCTTATGCTTTCTCTGCCTGTAAATAGCCACTGGCACGCGCATAATGCCAGGTATGCGCCTATCCACGGCAACAAAAGTACAAGCAACGGGTTATAGCGAAATGCCTGATAAATCTGACCGTGCAAAATGCAATAGCACGCGCGGCCTGCTCCACACCCCGGACAATAATAACCAGTCAGAGCGTAAATAATACATATCAACCATTTTGTATCTTTAGGACTATGATAATATAAAAATCGGCTTTCAGCAAGCATTATTGATAATATAGCTGCTGATAAAATCAGGCGGAACTGCCACTTGATTCTTCCGTCTTTTTCACAAATGTAATGTTTTATTTTTTGTGTCATTTTTTCCGTCCCCCGTTATGCAAAAAGGAGTTCCGCATCTGCGGAACTCCTGAAACGGAGAGGGTGGGATTCGAACCCACGCGCCCTTGCGGACAAACGGTTTTCAAGACCGCCTCGTTATGACCACTTCGATACCTCTCCATCTATGCAATTGATATCGCTCTGTCAGCGACGATAGTTATCATATCATATACCCATTGCACTGTCAAGAATAATTTTTGATATTTTTTCTTTTTTGTGAACCTTTTTTATGAACCAGCATAAACTATTTATGATATTTTTCTTTGCGTTTCGCAAGAAATACTTTTGCGATTTCCAGATCTTCCGGTGTTGTGATCTTGATATTTTCGTAAGAGCCTTCATATAATTTAACCGGTACTTTCATCATCTGTTCCACTACCATAGCGTCGTCAGTGATATTATCCGGCACCTCTTCCATCAGCTTTGCATAAGCATTTTCTATGAGATCTGCCTTAAAAATCTGTGGAGTCTGTACCGCCCAGATTAATTTTCTTGGCGGCGTATTCACTGCAAACTGATCTTCATCCACCAGTTTGACCGTATCTTTGCTCGGCATTCCGGCTACACAAGCGCCGAATTTTTCTACATTTTCATATCCACGCGTAAGAATCTGCTCGTCCACGAACATTCTGGCGCCATCATGAATGAATACGTATTCCGGCTGTTCTTTGAGAGCATGAAGTCCGCGTAGTCCTGCCCATACGGAATCATAACGTTCTTTTCCACCTGGGATGATCGAGCGTACTTTTGTAAGCTGATACTTTTCTACGATCTCGTCACGGACCCAGTTTTCCTGCCCTTCTCCTACTACAAGTACAATATCATCGATGATCGCGGATTTTTGAAATGCATCCAAAGTATAAAAAATGATTGGTTTTCCGGATAATTCAATATACTGTTTTTGTATAGCGCTTCCCATACGTTTCCCCTGACCGGCAGATAATACGATTGCCGTACATTTCTTCTTATCCATATATTTCCCTCATTTTCCTCGTTTATATTGACGTTCTTATTCTTAATTTCTGTATCTGCTTTTACGTATTGCCTTAAGGTTCTTCTACCGTTCGCCCAGTTTCAGATTCGGCACTGCATTGAGATCCCATCCGCTTCTTGTGCCGTTGATATACTCATAGTAAGCTGCCACGCCAATCATTGCTGCATTGTCGGTACAGAAAATCGGAGACGGATAATAGAATTCTACCCCTCTCTTTTCGCACGCCTCTTTCATGGCTGCGCGAAGTGCGCTGTTGGATGCAACACCACCGGCAATCGCCAGCTTGTCCACATGAAATTCTTCCACTGCATGCATCGCATTTGCCACAAGAACATCTGTCACGGCTTTCTGGAACGATGCCGCAATATCTGCCTGGTTGTATTCGATTCCTTTCATCTGGCAGCCGTTGATATAGTTCAGAACTGCGGATTTCAGACCACTGAAGCTAAAGTCATATGGTGCATCTTCAACGTGTGCGCGTGGAAATGCAATGGCTTCTGGGTTTCCTTCTTTGGATACTTTATCAATCTTTGGTCCGCCCGGGTACCCAAGTCCGATTGCGCGTGCGACTTTATCAAATGCTTCTCCTGCCGCATCGTCTCTTGTGCGTCCGATAATGTCAAATTTGCCATAATCTTTGACTCGCACAAGATGTGTGTGTCCTCCTGAAACGACCAGTGAGAAAAATGGCGGTTCCAGATCTTTGTGCTCAATGAAATTTGCTGCAATGTGACCTTCAATATGATGCACTCCGACTAATGGTTTCTTTGCTGCATATGCGATGGCTTTTGCCTCTGCTACACCGACCAGAAGTGCGCCTACAAGCCCCGGTCCGTAAGTAACTCCGATGGCAGTAATATCGTCTAATGTAACATTTGCCTCATCAAGAGCCGCCTGTACGACCTGATTTATCTTCTCTATATGCTTTCTTGATGCAATCTCCGGCACAACACCTCCGTAGAGAGTATGCAGTGCGATTTGGGAAGAGATTACATTTGAAAGAACTTCTCTTCCGTTCTTTACGACTGCTGCTGCCGTCTCATCACAGGAGCTTTCAATTGCAAGAATCAATACATCTTCCTTCATATTCTATCCCTTCAATCTTCTGAATTCATTTTCATTAATCTGAAAATGTCAGTTCTACCGTTCGTTTATCTTTTGCTGCTATGGAATTCGGGAAGATTTTCTTCACCTCGTCCATATATTCTTCCGGGTGCGTCAGCGACGGACTATAATGCGTCAGCCACATTTCTGCGACTTCTGCTTCTTTTGCAAGCTGCGCTGCCTCGTAAAATGTCATATGCTTGTATTCTTTTGCTTTTTTCAGCTTATCCTTCTCACCGTACATTCCTTCACAGATAAATAGATCGGAACCTTTCGCGTTGTTGCGGATAGAGTCCGTCGGTCTCGTGTCTGTACAGTATGTCAGTTTAATTCCTTTTCGCGCAGGTCCAAGAACCATGTCCGGTGTGTATAAATTGTCTCCGTCCTGGACATTTTCACCTTTTTGCAGACTGCCCCAGAACTTCTGCGGAATTGCCGCTTCATTTGCACGATCCACGTCGAACTTCCCGGCGCGGTCGATTTCCATCGTGTAGCCATAGCAAGTGACGTTATGATTTACGCGAAATGCTTTCAGGCGATAGCCATTCATCTCAAATATCTGCTCCGGCTGTGTGATTTCGATGTATTTTATCTGAAATGGCAGTTCCGGCGCAATAACGCGAAGTGAGTTGACTACCCGCTCCAGTCCTTTCGGTCCAATCAGAGTCAACGGTTCCGTGCGGTCCGCATTTCCCATAGTCAGGAGCAGGCCCGGGAGTCCGCTGATGTGGTCGCCGTGGTAATGTGTGAAGCAAATCACATCGATGGGTTTGAAACTCCAGCCTTTTTCTTTTATTGCAATCTGCGTACCTTCTCCGCAGTCAATTAGAAGACTGCTGCCGTTATATCTCACCAGAAGCGAGGTGAGCCAGCGGTACGGGAGGGGCATCATGCCGCCCGTTCCCAACAAACATACGTCTAACATATTTTTTTACCTCTTATCCAGAGCCGTCAGGCAAATGTCCTGCCGGTCCGCTTGTTTTTGATTTTCTTCAGCGTCCGGATATTCGTGCAGACTCTGAATCAGATTTTTATTTTAAATTCGCTTATAATTTCATCGTAGCACTGCTCGCAGAGGTCAAATTCATCCAGCCGGTTGTCTTTTTCCGAGAAATAGCCCCAGCGCTTGGATACTTCCAGTACGTCCTCGCGGGGAACCCCTTGGATTACCGGAATACTTCTGCCACAGCGGTTGCAGATGATCTTGTCGATTTCTTTTGTTTCTTTTACAGTTGTATGATACTGGCGCATACAATTCCTCCTTGAAGTCTGGTGTGCCTGTGTGGAAAATGTGTGATATCTGACACCCGGGCACCGGATTGATTCATTACGCCTATATTATATCTGGTCAGATGTGCATTTCCCAGTGGGAAGTGTTGGAGCATCTGCCAGTTCATTTCCAACTTCATTTTTCATGCAGCCGCGCCTGGCTTTTGGACAGGCTTCAGGCTCGGTCGCTGCCTGAAGTTTCGACTTCACAACTCATAAGTATAGCATCTTCCGGCGGGTTTGCATAGAAATTCTTTCGCACACCGTCTTTGGCAAATCCTGCTGCCTTGTAAAAATGTATTGCTGTTTCATTGGAAATACGAACATCCAGCAGCCATCTTGTAATATTCTGCTCGTAACTAAATGCACGCATTTTTTCAAGAAGTCTTACAGCCACCCCCTGCCGGCGATGTTGCGGAGATGTCGCAATTCTGGCGATTTCTCCCTCATCTAACACATAATAAAAAATCACATAGCCAAGGAGTTGTGGCTTGCCTGCATGCTCCGGCGCCGTTGAAGCGCAGGAGCATGGCGGCGCTTGTCTGCTTATAATAGCCCAAATCCGTGCCTGAGGATTTTCAAGCGTATCCCTGATACTTTTTTCACTCCATGGATCCGGAAAGATATCGGATTCCAGCGCTGCAATCTCAGAAATATATTGCTGTTGGTCTTTTTTAATTTCTATTATTTCCATATCTTCTGTCTTTTGATTTTTCTGTCTTTTGACTTTTCTATCTTTTGGTTTTTCTATATTGCTTCTAGGCTCCATCTTATTATAGCTTCTTAAATATCCTGGATCAGCTCGTCTATTGCTTCTTCACTTGTTGCCCAACTTGTGCAGAAGCGCACTGCCGCATAGTCTTCATCTATCTGTTCCCAAAAACTAAACTGATATTTCTGTGCTAATTTTTCGCGGTCTTTCTTTGACAAGATCGGATACTGCTGGTTCGTGTAAGAATCAAAATACATTTTATATCCTTTTTCAAGAAATGCATTTTTTAACTTCATAGCTAATTTGTCTGCGTGAGCTGCAATTTTGAAATATAAATCGTCTGTAAACAATGTATCAAACTGGATTCCCAGAAGACGTCCTTTGGCCAACATTGCTCCACTCTGCTTCATGCAGTAACGAAAATCTTTCTTAAGAGCGGATTTTGTGATTACGACTGCCTCGCCGAAAAGTGCTCCTACCTTCGTTCCCCCAATATAAAATACATCTGTATTTGCTGCAATATCTGCCAGTGTCATGTCTGATTTTTCAGACATTAATCCATATCCCATTCTTGCTCCGTCCATGAATAATGGCAGACCAAGTTCTTTACAGGTTGCGTAAAGTTCCTGTAATTCAGACTTGCTGTAAATTGTTCCATTTTCCGTCGGATGGGAAATGTAGACCATGCCCGGCTGTACGATGTGCTCATGATCTGCGTCATTCCAGTGTGCATCGTAATATGCGCGCACCTGTGATGCTGTGATTTTTCCGTCTTTGCTTGGAAGTGCCAGGACTTTGTGTCCAGTTGCTTCGACCGCGCCCGTTTCATGCACGTTGATATGACCGGTCACTGCTGAAATTACGCCTTGATACGGGCGGAGGATTGAGCGGATCACTACATAGTTCGTCTGGGTCCCTCCTACCAGGAAATGTACATCTGCCTCTGGTGCATCACAGGCTTTTTTGATCTTTTCTCTTGCCTGCTTGCAATATTCATCTTCACTATATCCAACCGTCTGCTCCAGATTCGTCGCCATCAGACGTTCCAAAATCTGTGGGCATGCGCCTTCCTCATAATCACACTGAAACTGAATCATTTCTTCGATACCTCTCATGTTGCTTTTTCTATATTATAGTTGCACGGGTTTTCAACATATCTGCTTATGCTTACGCCCCGCGGGGTTTTTGATACATTTTTACTGTATAGATTTCGCTTCGCGCTCCTTGCGTTCGCGTTCTGCCTGTGACAGGCGCAGATAATCCGGCTCGTGTTCCATGGCAGTCTCTGTCTTTCCGGCAGCATAGTAACGAAGTCCTAATGTTCCTACTGATGCTGCTCTTTGACGGTTCATGTTGGCCGGTGCAAACTGAATGTCTCTGCCTGCTTTTATTTCTTCTGTCAGAATCTCGTCTGTCAATCTCGCACGAAATACCGGCACACCATCTCCCAGGAAAATGATGCGTTTGTCATATTTTTTCAAATGGTCGCCTAATTCTTCGATGCTGATCGCCATCTGATCTTCCAGGACAACCAATTCATTTCCACAAAACTCGTAAATTCCGGTGTAGACCTGTCCGCGGCGCGCATCCATGATTGGGCACACGATGGCGTCTGTTCCGCACAGATTGTACGCCAGTCCTTCCAACGTCGGGATGTGGATCAACGGCTTGTTCATGGCAAGTCCCAGACCTTTCGCTGTGGCGGAGCCGATGCGAAGCCCGGTAAATGAACCCGGTCCGCCGGCAACTGCGATGGCGTCGATTGTTTTCAGGTCAAGCTCGATCATGTCGGATACTGTGTCCAGCATCGGGAGCAGCGTCTGTGAGTGTGTCTTCTTATAGTTCACTGTATATTCCGCAATCACCTGTTCCTCTTCTTCTATCTTTTCAACAACAGCTACGCTGGCTACAAGGCCGGAGCTGTCCAGTGCTAAAATTCGCATATACTTATCCTCCGATAATCAAATCCTTTTTCCAAATTCTTTTCTATCTTAATCTCGGTGAAGTGTTCCGGCAATATTTCCTCGATCAGATTCGCCCACTCGATCAAGCTGACCCCTTCGCCGTAGACATAATCCTCATAACCGATCTCGTCCATCTCTTCCACATCACCGATCCGGTAAACATCAAAATGATAGAACGGCAGGCGCCCTTCATCATACACCTGCACAATTGTAAATGTCGGGCTGCTGACCGGCTCTGTAATGCCAAGTCCGGCGGCCAGTCCTTTTGTAAATACGGTCTTTCCTACGCCCAGATCACCGACAAGCGTGAACACTTGCCCCGGCTTCGCATGCTGCCCCAGTTCATATCCCAGGTCATAAGTATCTTGTTCTTTATTTGACTCTATGATTTTTTCCATCATCATGTCCTCCTTTTGCAAAGCAAAATTTTATACGAGGGCTACCAATGTTACCATCTACAATATTTCAGCAAACAGTAACGCTCTACCAAGATTTAAGTATAGCATATCTTTCATTTCCTTGCCATAGGTGTTGTGTAAGTGATATATTATAGACAATACAGATTCAAATTATATTTTCACAGGAGGATATCACTATGAAATTTACATTTTTTCACAATAACATCAACGTCCTGGATCTGGACAAATCTGTAGAGTTTTACAAAAAAGCTCTCGGACTTGAAGTTACAAAAGAATTCCATGCACCGGACGGAAGCTTCAAACTCGTCTATCTCGGAGACGGCACAACACCACATTCACTGGAGCTGACATGGCTTCGCGACATGGACCGCCCGTATGATCTCGGAGATAACGAATCTCATCTGGCATTCCATGTCGATGACATGGACGCTGCCCTGGCACTTCACAAAGAAATGGATTGCGTGTGTTTCGAAAACCCGGACATGGGAATTTATTTCATCAATGATCCTGACGGCTACTGGGTAGAAATCTGTCCACAGTAGACAATTAAGACAATTCAAAAAGGGACAGGTTAAATTTTAATTGGGGACGGGGTTTTTTTGAAAAAACCCCGTCCCCAATTAAAATTATGCATCATACACATACAATTCGTGTAGTGCTCTTGTTGCGCAGATGTATTGATATCCTTGGTACATTTTGTTGTTACGGTCGCCGCCTACAATAAATACTTGGTCGAATTCTAAGCCTTTTGCCAGATAGTAGGTGGTTACGGTCAGGCCTTTTTTGAATTGTGCGCTGTCGCGGTTGATGTAGTGTGATTCTGCACCTAGTTTATGCATGATTTCTTGAATATGTTCTGCTTCTTTTTCTGTCATGGTGAGGATTGCTGCTGTTTCGTATTCTTCTTCTCTTAATTTCAATTTTCCGCTGATTTCTTTACATGTTTTTTCCAGTGTTTTTATGGTATGTCTTTCGACTGCTTTTCCGTGTCTTGCTACATACTGGATGTCTTTGGATCCGCCGACGGATTTGGCGTATTCTGCGATTTCGCTTGTGTTGCGGTAGCTTTTGTTCATGACGATACGTTTGACTTTTTTTCCAAATATTTTTGGTAAAAATGTGAGAACGTCTTGTTGTTTTCCGGCGATGGTCTGTGCTTTGTCGCCCAGTATTGTCATGTTGCATGAAAACATTTTCGCGAGAAGTACGTACTGTAAATAGGAGTAATCCTGCATCTCATCAATGACGAGATGGCGGATGTTCTTGCGCTGGCCGGCTGCCGTCAGGCTGTATTTTAGATAGAGAATCGGGTAAACGTCTTCGTATTCCAGTACGCGGCGCTCTGGCGGCATGTCCGGAAGTGCCGGGAATCCGTAGTCTTCCAGGAACCAGTTGTATATTTGACAAATGTCTCTGGTTACGTACATATTCATGAATTTTCTGCAAATGATTTCTTGTTCTTCGTCGTTTAGGCTGCGTCCGCGTAAGGTTTCGACTTCGTCGATAAAATAATCCATGACCGCGCCCATTCTATCTAAAAGTGGTGTACCGGTATATTTTTCATAAAAAAATTCCATGATTTCGCTGGCACTTTTGCGAATGCCCTTGAATTCTACATCTTCAAAATCTACCAGCCGGTCTTCCAGCTCGATCAGAAAGCCTTCGATTGCCTGAACATATTCCACGGACTGCTTCCATTCGTAACGTTTTTGATCTGCATCATCCACTCCTGCGATTTCACGCTCGATTTGATGATACTTGTCTTCACAGTCAGCGGCTATCATTTTGCTATTCCAACCAGTCCCGGCCGAACTACTTTTGGAATTTCTACTTGGATTTTTTCCTTGATTTCCGCCTTGATCTCTATTTTTATTTCTATATATCGCATTTTCCTGATTCACAGCATTTCCATATATCGCATTTTCCTGATTGCCAGCATTTCCATATATCACATTTCCCTGCGTTGCAGTATTTCTCCTGAGTTCATGATATGCAAACAGATCAAAACTCATTTCCTGTATATTTTCCTCGCCAAGTTCAGGAAGAATATGGGAAATGTAGTCGGCAAACACGCCGCCTGGCGAGAGGATCAGGATATTTGATGAATTCAGATGCTCTCTGTCATGATACAAAAGATAGGCAATCCGATGTAGCGCAACGGACGTCTTGCCACTTCCTGCCACACCTTGAATAGCCAGAATCTTGTCCTTCGTGTTGCGGATAATTGCATTTTGTTCCTTCTGGATTGTACGCACAATATTTTTCAGTTTCGTGTCGCTGTTGGCGCCAAGTTCCTGCTTTAAAATGTCATCGTCAATCTTCACATCACTCTCAAATTCATAGATCATCTTGCCGCCACGGATTTTGTACTGCCATTTGGACAGAATTTCTCCGTCCATGCGCCCGCCCGGCGCTTCGTAGGACGCCTCGCCTTTGTCGTAGTCATAGAACAGACTGCTGACCGGGGCTCTCCAATCGTAAATGAGCGGCAATGCGCCACGCTCTCTTGCAAAATTTCCGATTCCGATGTAAAAATCTTCCGGCTCGTCTTCTCCGTCATAGACGAATTCTACACTTCCGAAAAATGGTGCATCCAGCATACGTTTCAGACGCCGGCGCATTTTCCAGTTCTCCTGATTGGCATTCACCTGCATTTTCAGCGCCTGCTGATTGTCATAGTCCTCATATCCATACTGGTCCATTTCCGTGTAATTATCCCAGTAATATTCATTCATACTGTTAATGTCCTGGCGTACCGCCTGTATATTTTCATCAATCTCTCCCAGACGTTTTTCTATCAGTCCAAGTACCTCCGGCAGAAATTCACTTCCTTTACTCACAATCAATCCTCCAATTTTAATCATTGTAACTGAATTATCATAGCATTATCGGCAAAATATATCCACTTTTCTCGCTTGGAAATCATGGAAAAATCATGGTATATTTTGACGATAATTGTTTTTTCTGACACAATTTTTAAAAATCATTTCTAAAAATCGAGGGGCTGTAAAAAAAGAATAGTCCCCCAAAAAAAGAAAGGACGCATGAAAAAACTCTCGTTTTTTTCACACGCCCCTCAATTGAATCAATGTTGGAAGAACATCTCCCATCCGTTATTTAATTTCTGCTGTTTCTACGATGAACTTGACGCTTCCGTTTGCGCCTTCTCTGATCCCGCCATAGTTGGTGTATGTCTTTTCTGCCTCTTTTACTGCCTTGAAATGATTCAGAACATTTGCAAGGTCATTTCCTGCAAGGTCTCCCAGTTTTTCAATTCCTTCTTCGTCGAATGTCTTCATTCCGGCTTCCAGAAGGCTGGCGCCCTGGGCGAGTGTTCCTGCGCCCGTGTTAAGCTGTGTACCAACGGAGCTTAACTGGCTTGTTCCGGTGCTGAGTGTAGCCGCCCCCTGGGCAAGCTGGCTGATGGCTGACTGGAGTTTGCCGCCGATTTCGGCCATATCCGGCATGTCAGAAAGGCTGTTAGATAAAGCCGTAAACTGAGTCACTAAATCCGCAAGAGCCTTCTGGGCTGTAGTCGTGTCCACCTGCATGGCCTTTACTTCTGCCAGCGCATTTACCGCCTGGTCTATCGCTGTCTTAGCGCCAGACGCATTCGTAAGGGAAATATTCATGCTGTCACATTCTTTTTCAGCTGAACTTGATGTACCACTGGCTGTATTTACTGCATTTTCCAATTCTTCTTGTTGTTCCGATGTCAGCGATTTATAACTTTCTGTTTCTTTTAAACGATCCATGACATCCTTCTTTGTAGATGCTTTCGTTTCGGAAATTGCTGTATTTACTGCATTTTTTGCTTTTTCTTTCGCCTGATTCGACGCTTCTGTCTCCAAATCTGTAACGTTGATTTTATCCAGTTCGCTCTTGGCAGTGGTTACATTCTCACGGATTGTATTTACATACTCCGCCAGTGTTGTGACGCTTCCAAGCTCCTGCTGCAATATTCCAAGATCTTTCTGAATCTGTGTAACTGCCTGCGCAGTCGTATCATCACTGCCTGCTGCGCTTAAGCTGCCCATAAGTGTAGTTACTTGTTCATCCAGTTCACTCAAACCTTCCTCCAGTGCCTGTGCTCCCGCATCCACCTGGGAAACGCCGCTTGTATACTGACTTAAATAATCCTGCAGTGTTCCGGCTCCGGTGCTCAATTGTCCCATGGCTTCCACCAGTTCATCGGAAGCATCGGTCATTTCTTTTACGCCATCAATCATGTCATTGACATCGTCAAGGTCACCGTCCTTCATATCGCTAAGCCCACATGTGGAAATTGCAGTCGCTGTGAAATCCAGTTCAAAGTTTTCCACATCCGCGGTTATTTCCACATAGTCTTTCAGGTCAATATCTTTTGTTGCCTCGTAATCTTTCAACTCCAAACTGTCTGCAAGTCCTGGAAATGCGGTTCCGATCACAATGCTCTGATCCTGGTCTGCCATGACTTTTCCACCGGAAACTTTCACATTTTTAAACTTATCCCCAGGAAGCATGAGCACGGATGCTGCAAGAAATGGAACTTTTACCTCTACGTCTTTACCATTGATATTCACCGTCCGGCTCTCATTATTCGTATAGTCAAACCGAATTTTCACCTTGCCGCTTTTTCCTGCCAGATCTTCCGGCTTGATTTCCTTGCCGTCCAGATAATAGGTTACTTTTGTAGTCACCGGAAGCTGCTGATTGGAAGTACCTTCATAGGAAATGTCTTCCCCTTTATTCTCCCATGTGATAGTTCCGTCTGCATTTTGCGTATATTCTTCGTCTCCTTCCGTGTTTTTGATGTCTTTCAAATTGGAAAAATCGATGATCTCACCGTCACCATTCCGGCGCAGCCAGTCTTTGACCGTAATCTTCTTAACTGAACCGTCTGCATTTGCATCGACATAAACTGTTTCTGTCTTATCTTTCCATTCACCTGCATCCTCGTCATTGGATGTCTCTGCTGTCACGTCACTGGATGTCTTTACTGCCGCGTCATTGGATGCCTTTACTGCCGCGTCATTGGATGTCTCTGCCGGCGAGGTAGTGGATATCTTTGCTGCCGCGTGTACGACGCTTACATTGCCTGCCACTGCCGGGAGTGCTGACGGCGCTATCATAGACAACGTCAGCGCACCTGCTAATAATATCATTACAACTGGTCGTTTCATATTCTCCTCCTTCTGATTCTCATCTTTCTAACATTCCTTATTCATTTTCCAGCATACTGTTTCAAGATTTCTACGAATCTCTATTCTACATTTTTCAACGCTTCATCCATTGGAACTTTTCGGATCCTTCGATATTCAATTGCTGCCACAACGGCATATGCCGCCACGCCGACCACAAACATTTCCACGAAAATCTTCGGATCTATGTAAAATGTGATCCAGCCGGTAATGCTTGTCAACATCATTTCCCGGAACAGAATCTGCATGATTTCCAGCTCCAATGGCAGGCTGATCAAGATGAACAGCACAACCACAATAGACGTGGACATAATGTACAGCCGGCTGATTTCGCCGTTTGTATATCCCAGGATTTTTGCCATGGAAATAGACTGCGCATTTTTTTCGATGATGATCTTGGACAGGAGATAAATCAATACGAGGAAAATGATCACGGAAAATCCGTCCATCAGATTCATCATACTTCCCATGGACACGTCGAGCTGTCTGGAAATCTTGGTCAGATCCTCAACATCAATGGTGGAACCGATATATTTTTCATCAATATCCGTAATTTCAGAATCAGAGAAATATCCGCTGAAGCTGTCTTTGTCCATATCAAATGTTTTGTTGAGTTCCTGTATTGGCATAAATATGGAGAGTGAACCTACGTAATCATATACACCTGCAACTTTAAACTTGTATTTTTTATTTTCATACTTTTCCTTTAAAGTAATTGTGTCACCTTTTTTCAGACTAAATTTTTCTGCATAGCCGGAGGAGAGGTATACCTCAGGGATATTCTCCACATTTTTCACATCTGTATCAGATGCGGAATCTGATGTTTTCCACTTAATGTTGATATATTTGCTATTGTTTTCCACACCGTAGAGGATAATTTCCTCACTCTTATATTTTCCAGGAAGGGTGCTCAGTGAATAGGCGCTGAATTTTTCTGCATCCGGATTTTCTGTCTCTACTGCCTGACTGAACATCATCATGGACACCATCTGCTCAAGCTTACTGTCTCCACCTGCCATGCTCGCCGGCATCTGCAGCATGTACTGATATTTGCTGAGCATGCCATTTTCCATTTCCACTTGATAATGGTCCAGCACAGATGGAAGCATCAGTCCGAACATCAACAACATATTTGCAAAAATAATTCCCACAAACAATACTGCGTAGTTACTCATATTCTGAAGGATCACACGTACCCGGAATCTGTGGAAAAAGCCAAGATGCTCACTCAACGGCAATGCATGTTTCTGTTTATGTCTGCTTAAGTCCCTTCTCAGGAACTTCAATGGCGATAGTTTTAATTTGTACCACAGCAACACAGAATTCACCACAAGCATAATGAGGATCGGCACTACCGTTGTCAGAAGAAATGCTTCCGCGTTCCAGATGGTCACGTAGGTCGGCAGGCTGTAGCTTCCATAGTAAAGTCCCGCGCAATAATCTTTTCCTACCGTATAGCCGATAATATTTCCAATAATTGCTCCGATAAATGTGACAAATACCGGGGCTGCCATGTAATGCCGGATCAGTTCACCTCTTGTATAGCCGGATGCCCGCAAGGTGCCGATTACATTTGCCTCTTTTCGGATCGTGTTGCTGGTAGTGATTGCAAAGACAAATGCCATGATCACGATGATGATATAAAGAAGCACGATCATCATCGAACGGTCACCGCCCATATCATCCCCAGTGAAAATGATTGCCTGGTTCGTGTATCTTGGGACAAATTCTTCCAGTGTCACTTCTTTTGCCACATCTTCCATCAGATCTTCCGAAATGTCTTTTTCTGCCTTTTCATTTTTTGGCTCAGTATTGTATTTCCATGCGTAGCTGTAATTCAACTGATCGGCCTTGTAGCTGTCGAACTCCTCTGGACACACTACCGACACGCCAAATTTTACCGAGTCAAACATGGAATCATTATTATTGGAAAACAAGGCGCTGTAATCTGAAAGCGCCACAAGACCGGTAATCTTCCATGTATTTCCGTCGCTTTCAATCTCATCACCCACGCTCAGATCATTATTGTCTGCATACATACGGTCAATACCGATTTCTCCCGGTTTTTCAGGCATTTTCCCCTTCATCAGGCACACCTTATTGACCTCATCACGATTCTTGAAAATGCGCATTGTACTTCCATTTGTCAAAGCTTCCTCTACATAATAATTCTCGTACAATTTGATGCCCAGATGTTCGATATCCTGAATCTGAGCATTGTTCATTTTCTTTTCTGTCCGGAAATGTCCATTTTCAATGTTATATTTCTCAAAGCTTTCCTCGTACGCCTGGATCATGCTTCCATCGGCCACCAGAAATCCTGATACCATTCCAATCGTCAGCGTCATCAAAATAAAAATGACCAGATATTTTCCAAATTCTCCACGAAGCTCCCGGAACAGACGTTTATTTAACGGGCTTCTCATCACGCGTCCTCCTTACCAATCCAACTCTCTCGCCGGAATCTTCTTCTCATTGCGGTAACTTTTTCTCACCGCACCGTCACGGAGACGAATCACGATGTCCGCCATGTCTTTGATTGCGTCATTGTGTGTGACCATAATGATCGTGTTACCGTACTTCTGGTTGACACGCTCGATCAGCTCCAGAATATCCTTGGACGTGTTATAATCCAAAGCTCCCGTCGGCTCATCGCAGAGCAAAATATCCGGATTTTTGACAATTGCCCTTCCGATTGCCGTTCTCTGCTGCTGCCCGCCCGACAACTGGTTCGGTAACTTTTTCCTGTGTTCATAAAGTCCCAGCGTCTGTAACAATTCATCAACATCCAGCGGTCTGTCACTTAGATAAGCCCCAACCTCAATATTTTCCCGGACAGTCAGATTCGGAATCAGATTGTACATCTGAAACACATAGCCCAGATGCTTTCTCCGATATGCCGTCAGTTTTTTCTCATTCATATCGGCCATGCGCTCACCTCCGATGGAAATGTATCCCGCATCCGCATCATCAATTCCACCGATAATATTTAACAGTGTAGACTTTCCCGAACCAGACGGTCCAAGTAATACACAAATGTCACCCTTCTCTATAGAAAAATCCACACCCCGCAGCACTTCCACACGGTTCGAATCACTGCCAAAACTCTTTTTCAGATTATTGATCTCAATAAACATATATTGTTTCCTCACTCCCTGTAGTTAGTTTAATGCAACTACATTTTACCACAGAATCAAAATGCAGAAATAGAAAGGCCTGAAAAAACGGTGCGCCTATTGAGAACTTTTATCAATAATTCAAAAATGCCTCGGCATTCTTGCTGCGAGGTGCGCGTCATGCAATTGCATGACATACTT
>NZ_JAJCNF010000043.1:0-17116 GCF_020560945.1 Dorea sp. 210702-DFI.3.125 | reverse complement strand
GTATTATCAATAATCTCAATCTCACAATTATAAAGTGAAGCGATATATTCTATCATCTCAAAACCAAATCGCAATAGCCTGTCTTTATATAAAACAACAACCTTTTCAACTTGATTTTGAGAGATTCGTCTAATCAATTCCTGAAGTCCTTTTTTCTTATAATTAATCCCAGAACCGATATCGCTTATTATCTCAAACGGCTGTCCTTTTGCCAAAAGATATGTCTTAACATTATCAATCTGTCGTTCCAAATCATCTTTTTGTTTATGGCTGGAAACGCGACAATATCCAATTGTAATGCGATTTTTAGGCTTTACATTTATTACCTGGTTGAGTTGCTCATCAGAATAATATCTATAGCCACTTACTGTAGTATGATGCGGATGAAGTTTTCCATTTGCATCCCAATTTCGTAATGTCTGAGCAGATACGCCTATAATTTTTGAAAATTCGTGTATAGAATAATATTTACTCAAAGTATCAACTCCTTTCAATAATGTTCTAGTCTAATATCTTATAAAACTCAATATCTACTTATATGATTTTATAATTTATCTTTAACTTTTAATGACCCTCCTTTCTTTCGACCGGAGGGTGTCTTATCCCTCCTCAAAAGAAGGGCAGCCGCCTGGCTTTGGTTTCCCTAGATAAATTTTATCACGCGCAATATTCTTTTTCAATGTATTTTATTTTTTTATGTATAGCAAAATGTAGAGCTGTCTTTATCTCCGGCAGCCCCGCATTTTCTCTCAGTTTATCAAATATTATCGAAATTCATTATCTCGTATATTACGATTCAAATGATGTAATTCGTCCACTCAGATAATATAATAGCGTCATTACATCTTCCAATGTAATTTTTCCATCATTTCTTGCAACATCACCGTTTGCAAGTGCACCTTCTGACAATTCATCTGTCGATACCTTTCCAGACATTACTTCTAATTTTGTGTCTATTTTTTTGGTTATTTTTTCACACAAAAAAACTCCCCAGAAAGATTTCTCTTTCTGGGGAGTCCATATTTCTGTATGAATTCAGAAATGCTTATGCCAGCTTCATTGGGTTGATCTTTACACCAGGTCCCATTGTAGATGTAAGAGTTACAGTCTTAAGGTACTGTCCTTTTAATGCTGCCGGTTTAGCTTTATTGATTGCATCGATCAGCGTCTGGAAGTTGTCTGCAAGCTGCTCTTCGGTAAAGGAAGCTTTACCTACTGGTACATGGATAATGTTTGTCTTGTCGAGTCTGTACTCAATCTTACCAGCTTTGATATCCTGGATTGCTTTTGTAACGTCCATTGTTACTGTACCAGCCTTCGGGTTAGGCATGAGACCTTTAGGTCCAAGTACACGTCCGAGACGTCCAACAACACCCATCATATCTGGTGTAGCTACAACTACGTCGAATTCGAACCAGTTCTCGTTCTGAATCTTTGGAATGAGCTCGTCTCCGCCTACGAAATCTGCTCCAGCAGCTTTAGCTTCCTCAGCTTTAGCGTCTTTAGCAAATACAAGGATACGAACCTTTTTACCTGTTCCGTGTGGCAGTACAACTGCTCCACGAATCTGCTGGTCAGCGTGACGTCCGTCACAACCTGTTCTGATATGAGCCTCGATTGTCTCATCAAATTTTGCTACTGCAGTTTTTTTAACCAATGCTACTGCGTCTGCTACATCATAGAGTGTTCCTCTGTCGATAGCTTTTGCAGCCTCAACGTATTTCTTTCCTCTTTTCATTATAAATAACCTCCTAGTGGTAATGTCGGGATAACCCTCCCACATCCATTTACTTCAGTTTCATCATTATCAAGGAAATTCTTTTCGTCAGGTTCGTCCGCGCGCACACCGCGCTTGGCCTCGCCCGTCTTAAAGAACAACCAGGGACTAGTCTACTACAGTTACTCCCATAGAACGGCATGTTCCAGCGATCATGCTGGCAGCTGCCTCTACAGTTGCTGCGTTCAGGTCTGGCATCTTTGTCTTAGCGATCTCCTCTACCTGAGCTTTTGTGATTGTAGCAACTTTATTCTTATTCGGAACACCAGATCCTGATTTGATGTTGCATGCTTTCTTGATCAGAACTGCTGCCGGTGGTGTCTTTGTGATGAAGCTAAAGCTTCTATCGTTGTAAACTGTGATAACTACAGGGATGATCATATCTCCCTGATCTGCTGTCTTAGCGTTGAACTGCTTTGTGAATTCAACGATGTTTACACCGTGCTGTCCAAGAGCTGGTCCAACCGGTGGTGCCGGAGTTGCTTTGCCGGCAGGAATCTGTAATTTAATATAACCTTCTACTTTTTTTGCCATTTCAATTACCTCCTTGTGGTAATGGCGGAACCATACGGCCCCTCCCACGTTTCGTATTTACGTTACACTCGTTTAATTTCTGCGAAACTAATTTCAACCGGTGTTTCGCGACCGAACAGCTCAACATTGATCGTTACACTCTGCTTCTGCGCGTTCATAGCCTGGATCACTCCGACTGTATCTGCCCACGCACCGGCAACAACCTGTACGGTGTCACCGACTTCAAAGTCTACTACGATGTTGTCCTGCTGAATTCCAAGTGGTGCCATCTCTGCATCTGTAAGCGGTACCGGCTTAGATCCCGGACCTACAAATCCTGTCACACCTCTTGTGTTACGCACAACATACCAGGTATCATCATTCATAATCATATGAATCAATACATATCCCGGAAACATCTTCTTCTGAGATACCTTCTGCACTCCGTTCTTAAGTTCAACAACGTCCTGCAACGGAACTCTGACTTCAAGGATCTGATCCTCCAGATGTCTGTTCTCAACCGACTTATCAATGTTGGCTTTTACTTTGTTCTCATACCCGGAATAGGTATGAACTACGTACCATTTTGCTTCTGACATAAACTCACCTTTCCTGCTCGTTAGTGTCTAGCCCAGATTGACCAGAATGTCAATTCCGTGCTGAGCCAGGAAATCAACTAATGCGATGATTGCTCCCAGCACTACGGATACGGAAACTACTGCCGCCGTCTCTTTTACAAGTGTCTGCTTGTCTGGCCAAATGATTTTCTTAAACTCTGCGTTAAGACCTTTGAACCAGTTCTTCTTCTGAGTCTTTTGAGATTTCTCACTCATGACGTACACACTCCTTTACGACTATTTTGTCTCCTTGTGCAATGTGTGTGACTTACAGAACTTACAGTACTTCTTAGTCTCCATGCGCTCAGGATGAGTTTTCTTATCCTTAGTCATGTTGTAGTTACGCTGCTTGCATTCTGTACATTCTAATGTGATTCTTGTACGCACAACTTCCACCTCGCTTCATATTTCTTTGTTAATTTGTTGCTTGGTAGCTTGCGAGGCTACCTAATTTTTAGGCATAAAAAAAAGACCTACTTCCATTCGCTAGGATAGTGTACCATACCAGAGAATAAAATGCAAGGATTTTTTTCAGATTACGCCAAGTCAGATCCCACCAATATGCATTAGCTTTCTTCCATTATATAGGAATCCTTTTATAACTTGAATATCCTATTTTTTATTTACGAACCAGCAACCAGACTTTCAAATCGCCTCTCACGAATTTCATTTACCCTCATTTACCCTCATTCATTATTTAGAACTGGATATTTTCGTGCATTGTATTGATATTTTCGTGCATTTCGCATATAATATATTTATCAAATGAAAGGAGTGATATCATGGCTAAATCATCAACCTGTAATATCAGTATACGCATGGACAGCAATCTTAAAGCTGCGGCAGAAGCTCTTTATGAAGAACTTGGTATGAATCTGAGCACTGCGTTTAATATTTTTGTACGTCAGTCTTTACGTGAAAGAGGGATTCCTTTCAAAATTACCGAAGGAACTCCAAGCAAAGGAACCGTCTCGGCTATGCTTGAGGCAGAAAGGATTGCAAAAGATCCTACTGTCAAAGGTTATCACGATGTAGATGAATTTTTTGCAAATCTTGATTCATGACAAAATACGAAATCAAAAACACTCCCCAATTCAAAAAAGATTATAAACTTGCCAAGCGACGCGGTTTAGATATTAATCTTTTAAAAGGCATCATTACAAAGTTAGCGAATGGCGAAGTCTTAGCCCCTAAGCACAAAGATCACCCTCTATCTGGCGACTGGGTTGGACATCGAGAATGTCATATCCAACCAGACTGGCTTCTTGTTTATCCCTATGACAATGATGTCCTTGTGCTTACACTGTCACGCACCAGTACTCATAGTGATTTATTCGGCTTATAATTTTTTGCCTCCATTTTTCACAGCATAATACATGTTTGTATTAAAAAACCCTGCAAGCTTATTCCAATCTTACAGGGATTTTTGTTTCTTCTTATTTCAATAATGTCCGGGTACTAAAGCCCACAATTCAGATCTTATTTTGCTCCAAGCAGTTTCTCTACACTGACAAGTTTTACACTGAGTACGAAGATTTCTGCTGCCTGTGCAAGTTCCTCAACTGTCGGGAAGGACGGTGCAATACGGATATTGCTGTCTTTTGGATCCTTTCCGTATGGGAATGTTGCTCCGGCACCTGTCATGATCAGACCAGCTTCTTTTGCTTTTGCCACAATTGCCTTTGCGCAGCCATCCATTGAATCGAAAGAAATAAAATATCCGCCGAGTGGCTTTGTCCATGTTCCGATTCCAAGTCCGCCAATTTCTTTCTCCAAAACATCTTCAACCTTTTCGAATTTCGGGCGAAGGATAGCAGCATGTTTTCTCATATGCTCATACATTCCCGGCATATCTTTAAAGAATCTTACATGACGGAGCTGGTTGAGCTTGTCATGTCCGATTGTCTGGAACTTCATAAAGCTCTTCGCATCTTCGATATTCGCTCTGGATGCAGCAAGTGCTGCAATTCCGGATCCAGGGAAAGAAACCTTGGATGTGGAAATAAATTTGAATACCATATCCGGATTGCCTGCTTTGACACATTCATTTAACAGTTCAAGGATAACGTCTCTCTTGTCATCATAAAGATGATGGATTGAATATGCATTATCCCAGAAGATACGGAAGTCTTTTGCTGCCGGTTTCAAGTGTGCAAATCTTCTGACTGTCTCATCAGAGTAAGATACTCCTGTTGGGTTAGAATACTTCGGCACACACCAGATTCCTTTGATTGCAGGATCTTCTGCCACCAATTTCTCTACCATATCCATATCCGGACCTGTCGGAAGAAGCGGTACATTGATCATTTCAATTCCAAAATACTCTGTAATCGCAAAATGTCTGTCGTATCCCGGAACCGGACATAAGAATTTTACTTTATCTAATTTGCACCATGGTGTGTTTCCCATGATACCATGAGTCATAGCTCTTGATACTGTATCGAACATTACATTCAGGCTGGAGTTTCCGTAGATCAGAATATTTCTCTCTGGTACTTCTGACATATCTGCCAGTAATTTTCTTGCCTCTGTAATTCCATCCAGAACACCGTAGTTACGGCAGTCTACTCCATCAGAGCTTACCAGGTCACTGTCCCCATTCAGCACGTCCATCAGACCATTACTCAGATCCAACTGTGCTTTTGACGGTTTACCACGGGACATATCCAAATGTATTCCTTTTGCTTTCACTTCTTCGAATTGTTTCTCTAACTGGCCTTTTAACTTTTTCAGCTCTTCTTTCGTCAACTTGCTATACGGTTTCATACGGCATTCCTCCTGCTTTTTATGTTATCTTTTTCGCTATATGCTATTTTACCAAAATTTGAAGAAATTACAACATAAACTTGCATTTTCTACTAATTTTATAAAGAAAATGCTTATTTTTTCGTCTCTATATGCATTTCGCCGATATCATTCCGTCATTTACTGCATTCTCGCACTGAGCGTGGCCGCTTACAGCATAATTCTTATTCGCGCGAGTGCGCATCCTGCTGGAGTTTTTTGTATAATAGGAAATGTAAGTTCCTATTGTAATAAGAAGACAGCCATCCTGCGCCTCAACGCAAAACGACTGTCTTCTTAATTTATATCCATTCTTATTATAGGTGTACTCTCAAATCCTCATCTTTAAAACAGACACATTTGCAATATTTTACTCTGCTGCCTCTTCTCCGGCATAAGCTGCAAATACAGACTCGATACTGCTATCGCAGGATTTCTGATTAGCCTCTTTACCAATGTAGAATCTTTTCTCTGAATCCTGCGTATATGTCAGCTCAGCCCATGCTTTGATCGGTGCTGTAAATCCGTCAGCGTCCTTAGCATCTTTGTTGAATGCGAACAGGAATGGCTCCTGGATCAGTGCTGTACCGTCAGACATAGAATGTGCAACTTCAAGGTTTGTAAGTGCACCCTTTACAAGGTCTGTGTACATCAGGTTCACA
This sequence comes from Dorea sp. 210702-DFI.3.125, assembly GCF_020560945.1. Lineage (NCBI taxonomy): Bacteria > Bacillati > Bacillota > Clostridia > Lachnospirales > Lachnospiraceae > Dorea > Dorea sp. 210702-DFI.3.125. The sequence goes on along the minus strand of NZ_JAJCNF010000043.1, from coordinate 10,763 downwards.
ATTGCATTTTCATCAAGAATATTCATAGACTGCTTGTATCCCCAACGTCCTGTTGTCACATCTCCGTCCACCTGCGGATCATAAAGATATACGCGGACGTTATTCTTTACTGCATAGTCATTCACTCTTGAGATAACGGCACGTGTCTTCTCATCTCCGGCGCCACCGATCATAACCATTGCATTTCCGTCTTCATTCAGAAGCCATTTCAGCTGTCTGTATGTTACCGGATATACATTGATCTGCTGGTCTGCTGAGAAGATTTCGCTTCCATAGCTGTTAAATACATCGCGCAGGTGATCTGTCTTAGAATATTTTGACATCTCGATTCCGTTATCTTTGATGAAATCAAACATCTCTTTTACACTTGCATCGTACTCGTCTGTAATATAATCTCTGATCTGATTTCCATTCTCATCAAGAACCGGATTCCCGTCATCATCAAATCTCTTTGTGTAGATTCCCTTTGAATCACGATCAACCATTTTCTCAAATGCATACATGATTGGGCAGGAAGTGCTTCCGTTTCCAGAATTGCTGTAATCTACTTTGTTATCCTTGTTGTATACAAATACGATTGGCTGCTGAAGTCTTCCAACTGTAACCTCTTTACCATCTGCATTTATATAAGAAAGTGCTGTTGCATGTGTAGATGGATACTCTACCCAGTCATCTAAGTTTGTCAGATATCTGGAAACCATCTCACCATACATATAGTTCAGCTTTGTTCCAGGTGTTGTCTTCTCATTAGACATACGAACGAATAAAGATCCGTCATCACCATTGTTGATGTTAAAGTCATAAGAGTATACTGTATCAATACCGTACTCTTTTGCATATTTGTTGATAAACGGGCTCATTGCACGGCTGTTGTGGCACCATGATCCGCTAAGCTGAATCATGTAGTTTCCTTCACTGCCAAGAATGTCGATAAGTTGATCGTACGTAATATCCTGGAATACGATATCTTTGTCTTCAAATGTATCGATTCCGTCCTGACGATCTTCGTCAGCTCTTGAATGTGCATTAAAATCTCCATATGCATATTCTTTTTCAAAATCATAATCTGTAGAAGAAAGGTCTGTCTGGCTCTCAAGCTTATCAGCCTTGTCAGCTTTGTTTTCTGTTGTTGCCTGGCTGCTTCCACATCCTGTTATCATTCCGACTGTCATTACCGCAGCAAGAACAGCCGAGATCATTTTTCTTTTCATCATTAAATCTCCTCTCTGTCTTCCTAGCACATCGGAACGGATACTTCTTCATCAGATCCGCCTGATCCGCCTGTTGAAGTATATTCTTTTTCCAGTTCTGTGAGGTCTGCGTAGTTTGGCACCATACTTGTCTGGTCAGCACTCAGATAGCTGTCTACGACTTCGCGTGCCTCTGTTACAAATTTCTTAATATCATCAGAAGTATATCCTTCCGGTACTTTTCTTGCATCTGCAACACTGGCAGCTTTGATTGCCAGACGTGCATACTCAATTTTAGCAGCATCGAAATTTTTCATATCTTCTTTATTCACTTTTTCCTGCAGGTCCAGGTTTTTGTCGAGTGCATTGTAGTACTCCACTGCACGGTCGATCTTTGCCTTGCAATCTTCGGAGTAAGTAACCTCTCCAATTTCTTCAATAGCTTCGTTCGTTCTTGTAACAGAAGCTTTTGCTGAGAATGCTGAGAGGCCAAGACATACAACTGCAGCTATGATTAATGCGATGGTTGATTTTTTCATGATTTATGCCTCTCCTTTCTCTAATTTCTCGTCCTCTTTTGCAAATACTTCGTCATTCAGAAGTCCGTTCTGACGAGCTACAACTGCTGCACATACGCTGGCATCTGTAACATTTGTAAGAGTACGTACCATGTCTGTAATGTTGTTGATCGGAATCAAAAGTACAACTGCTGCGATCGGCAGATTCACTGCGCTGAACAGAGATACTGCTGTGATAACTCCAACTCCCGGCATTCCGGCGCTTCCAAGGGAAAGTACCAGACACATAAAGCACATAACAAGGTACTGGCTTACTCCCCAGCTCTGTCCTGTTGCGTTAAGGTAGAACATTGCAAGAAGAATCGGCCATACACATGTACATCCTGCCATACCGATTGTTGTTCCAAGAGGCGCTGTAAAGTTTGCGACCTCCTCATCAACACCAACTTTACGGATCAGTCTGTCGATTGTGATTGGCATTGTTCCAACACTACTTGTTGTTGTAAATGCTGTTGCCTGTGCGTCAAATGTCTTCTTAAAGAACTTCAGCGGATTAACCTTGGCAAATGATTTCAAGATTACCGCATTGACAACATATGATTGAATAAGGCATGCAACAAATACCATCACAACAAGAAGTACAAGCTGTACCAGCGCCTCTTTGTCGCTTAAGAGCTGACTTGCAGAACATGCTGTCAGGCAAAGCACTGCGTATGGTGTAAGATCAATTACATATGCAAGAATGTTGAAAATGACCTTCTTAACTGCCTCGATCAGTTTCTTGATCACAAGGACTTTATCTTCTCCCTCTTCTGAAGAAATGCTTACATAAGCAACTGCAACCGCAACCGCAATAATAATGATTGCTACGATATTATCTGCTGCAAGATCTGCTGCGATATTGCTTGGAACCAGATTCAGAAGAATGGTATCAAAAGATGTTTCCATCTCCTGATAAGCGCTCAGTGTAGCGTCTGTGACACTGGAAATGTCTGCAAACACTGCTCCTGCTCCTTTACCAATATTAGTCACTGCCCCAACAACAAGTGTGACAACAATGGCTGTTACAGATGTTATAAGAAGCCAGAATACTGATTTCGTTCCGATTTTTTTCATCTTCTCTTTATCGTTCAGAGAAATCAGTCCTGAAATAACCGATACTAAAATTACCGGTGCTACCAAAGCTTTGATCAGTTTTACATAAGCCTGTCCAATTAAATTCAGCCACACAAGGTATGTGTTCCCCTCTGAAGCAAATACTACCCCAATGACAGCACCAATGACCATACTGATCAGAATTACAACTGTCCAGTTCACTCTGTACGCGATCCAGTTCAGTGCTTTAAAAGAAAGCAGAGCGATCATAAGTACAAGAAGAGCTATCCAGTTTACACTTAAAAGTGCATCCATTTTGAAAAACCTCCTTTTTCTTCTCCTTTAGATTAGAAATACTTATAGTTACTGATAAGGAATTCTATTTCCTTATAAAAATGTATGTCCCCGCCTTCCATCTGTCATATTGTTTCAGGCAGTCACATATAAATCCCGAATAATCATACATCTGATGTTCTTCATTTGTCCAATAAAGATTTTTGATAAAAGCGTCTCTATATATTCTTTTTTTCAATAAAGCTTTCCCTTTGTATGTCTTGTATATTTCGGTGAAAGTGTTGTATACTTCATTTGTACGAAACTACAATATATTTTCAGCAAAATCACAGGAGGCAGACACGAAACATGTTTAAATTTTTCAAAAAAATTTATAAACCACTGTTCTGTTTTTGTCTGTGTTTTTTCTCTGTCTTTGTCCTGATTGGCTGCTTAGGCGGTCAGACCAATGATACATCTTCCGGAAAGAAAAGCGGGAAACGAAGTTCTGCTCTTCACCAAGAGATGGCAATTGGAAGTGAAGCACCGGATTTTACCGCCAAGTTGAATAACGGCGAAGCTTTTACCCTCTCCGATAAGAAAGGACAAGTCATTCTTTTGAACTTCTGGGCAACCTGGTGCAGCAACTGCGTCAAGGAAATGCCCGCCATCGAGAAGCTTTATGAAGAATATGGTGACCAGATTGTAATTGTCGGAGTAAATGTAAGCGAAGATGAAGATACTATTGATACATTTATCGAGGCAAAGAATTATTCATTTCCGGTTGCCTGCGACACCGAAAGCAATATCAGTAATCTTTATCCGAGTGCCGGTATCCCTTATACAGTTATAGTAGGAAAAGACGGACTTGTTACCGAGACATTTCTCGGAGCAAAAGATGCGGACAGCCAGTACACGAAGCTGCGCCGTGCTTTACAGGAAGCTTACGAAGCAAACTAATTCACGACAGACTCCAGATTCACAAGCAATTTAGATAGTCTGGCTCAAGTCCGATGAATCTAAAGCCGGTTTAAACACACATGAATTCAGACCGCACAAAGCCGCACAAAGCAAGCAGTACACTTAGCACTTTATTATTTTGCAAACACGTATAACAGACAGGAAAATTTTTTTAAAAAGAAAGGAGTTACACATGAAAGTTGTAATGTATGGAACAAAAGCATGCCCGGACTGCGTCGAGGCAGAAGAAATTTTAAAAGAGAAAGGAATCCAGTATCTGTATATGGAATTTTCCGACAATATCGGATATCTGAAACGTTTCCTCACACTCCGCGACACAAACCCGATCTTTGATGAAGTAAAGGAAAACCACTGGGTCGGCGTTCCTTGCTTCCAGTTCCAGGACGGAAGCCTGTCACTGGACATCGACGAAGTCGTAAAACGGGCAGAGGAAGAAGTTTAAATCAAGTCGAACTGCTGATGACTTCGTTCTCTGCACTGATATCATCAATTTTAGATACGAAAAAAGCGTGCCTGGCGACAGCACGCTTTTACAAAATGTATCAATGTCAATATCGATGTGAGGTCGATAGTAACACCTGTATTTATGCAGGAGAATTCCCCTGTTCTCAAAATAGTGGCAATATGATACTACCTGTGTGGCCACTATTAAGCCTACCTCTGATAAGATTTTAACATGCTTTTGTTCCTCTCATTCTCCCAGCAAAATTTGTGTATTTGAGCCTGTACACTCAAAACATTTTTAACTCCGGGAATAGTGTAACGTGCAATCTGCTATTTGTCCAATTGATTATTTAAATAGTAATGTCTTTATATATTTTTATTGTCAATAAATCCACATTTTTCCCTTAATATCAAACGCTGCCAACAAAAAAAAGAACGAAAAGCATGCTTATTCTAATACTTTTCGTTCTTTTTTCTCTATCACTATTCAAAAAATCTATCATGACTTAGCGAACGCAGTTGCCGTCACGGATATAAGAATCAGTATACAGCCTGCCATCGACGAAAGACTTGCACTCTCATGCAGGACTAAAATCCCCACGATCATACTGGTCACCGGTTCAAATGTACTTAAAATTGCCGCATCCTGGGCTCCCACATACTGTACGCCATACTGAAAAAATCCCACTCCGATAAATGCTGCGCCAAGAGAGAGAACAAATGCCGCGATCCATGCGTTTATATTCATATGAAGTACAAAACTTCCCGATACTTTTCCAATCAAAAATACCATAATGGAGCCAACAATATTCATATAAAATATCATCTTCATAGCAGGGATATCCTGCAGCCCGCCCACTTCCAGATATAATATGTAAAATGCATACGTCATTCCGGATATAAGCGCAAAAACAAATCCCATCGGCTTTGCCTCACCGCCGCTTCCTGCATAGGACAGGAAAATACCGATCATGCACAGACCAACACACACGATTTTCAGCTTAGGCACACGTCTTCGTAGGAAAATCAGACTGCCAAGCAACACAAAAACCGGATATCCAAAATGAATGACCGTCGCCATACCTGACGGCATATAATCGTACGCACTATACAAAAGAAGCGCCGTGATGCCATAGCCAAACACCGTCACACACAAAATCTTTTTTCCTTTCTCCACAGATAGCTCCATCGGAACTTTCCGCACTTTCAGGTAAATGTACAGCGGAATGATTGCCAGGGCAAACCTTAAAAATAATGCTCCCACTATCGTGCTTCCATCCGCGCAGATCACTTTCACAAGCAATGGCATAAAACCAAAGTAGACTGCGGACAGCAATAAATATATGAATCCTTTTACTCTTGTATTCATCAGCTCAGTTTCTTTTCCTTTTCATTATACTGTGCCAGCTTACTGTCATCCATCTCCCACAGCCAACGCCCACCGTCACACATAGACAGATCCGGGCAGTCACCTCTTACATAGGCATAAATCGGCGGCTCGTCTTTATATTTTTCAATTGCCTCTGTCAGCTTCTCGATCATACGTGGTGCATCTTTCGGAACTTTCCCTTTCACACGAAGTTCCAGGAAGTCATTAAATCCATCATAAAGCATTTGATGTCCGTCCGGTCCTTCTTTCAGAAGCTCAATCAATGTACGCTCTTCTTCCATATTTTCCACTTCATCTGCCGGAATAAATGCTCCGGATTTGATATCTTCATAAAGTGCAACCTGATTATGAAGAAATAAAGAGAAGTTAACAATACGATCCGGCTGCGTCTTGTTCAGGAACTCTGCCAGAGCGATTGCATTTTCCTGGCCTCTGCCTTTACCGGCAACACCAGACATAACATGTGCATCAAAAATCAATCCGACTTTTTGGATTCTTGCAATCTCTTTATACGCCTGATCCTGGGTATGCTCTTTTCTCATAAACTTCAGCACATCATCCAGACCACTTTCAATCCCCAGATATAAATGTCTCACCTTGCGGTCATATAATTCCTGAAGTTCCTCATCACTTTTCAGCCGGATACTTGTTACAGTCGCATCCATGTTGATCATCTGACAATCTGGAAAATATTTATCGATCAAATCAAGTATCGCACGCAGACGATCCATTTTCAATCCAAATGCATTACCATCTCCAAGAAATATCTTTCTTGGATTTCCTCCCAAATTCTTCACCCTTTGCAGTTCCTCTTCGACCTGCTCAAGCGGCAGCTCACGATATTTTAAATCTCTGAACAGATTACAGAATTTACATTTATTATAAGAGCAGCCGACCATGACCGGCAGCATGTAAGATGCACGTTCCATTGGCGCACGACAAATTCTACCTTCATATTCCATACCATTACCTCCAATTCAACCTACTACTTTTAAATCTGTAAGATTCCACCTTCTTGAGTGCATACATATTGCACTTATCCACAGGCATTCATATTATAACACAATTTTTCCAAAATCAATGCCCTGTCCTCACTCATTTTCCACATTTCTGAAGATTTTCTTACGGTTTCGTGAAGATTGTGTGACATCTCTTGAGTCCCTTTTGCATTCATTATAAAATATGAGTTGCTCACAGGGAGGTATAAGTGATTATGGGAAACAAAAAGAAACAGACAAATGAATTTGATAATTACTTCGATGATGATTTCGAAGTTGTATATGAAGATCTGGAGGATCTTGGGAGCTATTTGAGTGAAGATAGTTCTGATAATAACAACGATTACGACGATTATGACGGTTATGATGGCGACACCGACTATTATGATGATTATGATGATGACGACGATGATTATGATGACGATTATGATGATGATGACTATAACAGCAACGGCAGAGATTCAAAAAAGAAAAAGCGCAACGACAAACAGGATCCGGATTCCAAAAAATCCAAGAAGAAAAAGCGTCGCGGACTGCCCAATGTAGGAAAACCGGTTGCAAATATTGCTAAGACCGGCATTAACGCAACTAAAAAATTAGTCGGAACCATTCTCCGGGCAGCCACACTGATTTTAATCGCTCTCATCATTCTGACATTGTTGAAAGCATTTTTAAGTAACGCCGGTTCTTATGGAAAAATCCTGTTACTCGGACAGACGAAAGATACCACACTAATCGCATACCTGGCTGTCGGAGCTGTGCTGGTCGGTTATGAACTGCTCAACTTCTTCTGGGCTGCCAGCCGCACACGCGCCAGAAGCAGGCACAACAACCGCCTGGATACCGGGCGCGGGCTTTTGTCCTTTGTTATCATTTACGCCGGTTCCTATCTGGCCGCCATGTTCAGTCACCTGATTCCAAGTTCTCCAAGTTGGCTTACCGGTGTACAAGGAGGACTGTCTATTTACGGTGGTCTGAAAACCACACTACTGCCGCTGTGCATTGCAGGAGTAGTAAGCTGTGTGGTCAGGAAAATTATAGTAAGATAAGATAAAATTCAAAAAAGCATATCTTTTATAAACTTCGTTAGTTAAGTAATTATAGAAAAACCACCCAACTCGTCAAAAGTTTAGAGGGTGGTTTTTCTTAGTTTAGTCTATCATTTAAATCTATTTCATTTAATTATTTTTTATCTTCCGCACAATTTTTTTAACCAGCAATATGATCAAAATAATCAGCACAATTACAAGTACAAAAATGCCCGCTATGATAGCCGAAAATTTATTCGGGTGTTTTACAAGATCAATAATATTCCAGCTGTCTTCCACAACCTTGCGGTCGTGTTTTTCATTATAATATTCCGACACATTTGCAATACCATCACCATCTGTATCATCAAAGGACTCCATATATCTGGCAATGGCAGCCCATGCTTTCAGCTCCTGATTGCCTTCCATAATTGCCTGATCTTCCAGGTTTTCGATTGGATTCCCATCTTTGTCCTTCGGCGTAATAGACAGCAGTCCATAAGATGTGTCCATGACAGCACCGAGCATCTGCCCTGTATATAGGTCTGTCACCACATGATACAGCTTGTCATCTTCTATCTCTTCTCTGTTTCCTTCCCCCTGTGCTTTCATCAGATAGCAATCTGTCACTTTATTGAGTATCATGCGATGCGGATTGTATGTAAAGTTAAGACCGCTACAATAAAGTCTGGCAATCGTCATAAAATCTGAGACAGACGCATCAATTTCCGCCACAAGTTTCAATTCTTTTCCTGTCAGATAAGCGCTGATCAGCGGATAACCCGCCAGCCCATCCTTCCCAATTCCAAGTGAAAATGAATTGTAGACCTGTTCGACCGTGACATCCCCTTTTGTATAAGTATCACGTACTGTTCCGCTCGGAACAACCGCCACATCGACCGGATCACCGTCGTAGTACTCGGAATTTTCCACCGCATACACATATGCATCAGACATGATGTCTCCAAGATTCAGCTCCTCATGCTCATTATACATATCGTCCACACTGCTGAATTCAATATCATTTTCCGCAAGAATCTGATCTTTTGTATATCCAAAATGTGACAGATAATTCGTATCAACCGTCTCCATCAGCTCATCAATCCGCTCCTGTGTTGCAGCATCCGCCTTTATCTCATCCGTAACCGGAATCAACTCGTAAGTATCCACGTCCCAGCGTCCATCATCTTTCTGCGTCATAGAAATCGTTCCAAGATTTCTTCCATATTCTCCACAGGAAACAATATAAGTATCTCCGTGCCGAATCGGCTCATCTAATTGTGTATGTGTGTGTCCGCTGATAATCAAATCTATATCCGGCACATTTTTCGCAAGAATCTCGTCTTCAGATTTATCTTCATCTTCCACGGTACCACTATGAGATACGCAGGCAATCATATCCACGTCCTCATTTTTCTTAATCTCTTCCACCGTCTTCTTAGAAGCCTCGATCGGATCTTCAAAAAGCAGTTCGCATGTTGGCGCGCAATCCAGCGAATCTTTACCAAATACACCAAAAACTGCTATTTTGACATCACCTTTCTGTACAATTACATAATCTTTCACACCGTAGTTCTCAAATGCATCTTTAATCTGCTGCTGTCCTTCCGTTAAGCCCGCTTTCTCCATAGCGCTCCAGTCCACATTACAAACGACCAGTGACGGAACATTTTCACCGGAAGCCTTTGCAGTATTCAGCATATTAGCAAGTCCACTGGAACGATAGTCAAACTCATGATTTCCCCAGGTCGTCACATCACATCCAAGATAGCCTAGCATACGAAGCTCTGCCGCCTCTGTCTCATACACCGTCTGGATCAACGTTCCCATAGAAAAATCTCCACCATCCAGATAGAGCGTATCCGGATTTTTTTCTTTCTGCTCGTCAATTAAAGTCTTGAGCCTTGCAAATCCTCCGACCTCTTCTTGTTTTCCATCAACGATCGTAGAAAAACTGTTCAGATGCGAATGCGTATCATGTGTAAATAATACGTCCATATGTTTACCCGTGTCCGCGGCTTTTGCATTCACCCCAAGTGTCGGCAGCATCCCCACGCAAAGAGCAATCGCAAGTACAAATGCGGTTATCTTTTTCGTTCTCTGCATATGTCTCTCCTTTATCAATTCTTTTGTTCTCTACTATTTTTAGTAATCATACTATATTTTTTATAAGCTCGTCAACGCAAAAAACCTCAGAAATTATTATTCTGAGGTTTTGCATAAAAATGCGGATGACAGGACTTGAACCTGCACGTCGGGGACACTAGATCCTAAGTCTAGCGCGTCTGCCAATTCCGCCACATCCGCATAAGAAAATAAAAACGCAATACCTAATTCTCATTAAGTTTGCGTTATATTCACAGTGAGCGTGCGGGGATTCGAACCCCGGACAACTTGATTAAAAGTCAAGTGCTCTACCACCTGAGCTACACGCCCATAAAAACTGGGCTAGTTGGATTCGAACCAACGAATGCAGGAGTCAAAGTCCTGTGCCTTACCGCTTGGCGATAGCCCAATAAAATAAAAAAGGGTGGGTAATGGGACTCGAACCCATGATATCCAGAACCACAATCTGGCGCGCTAACCAACTGCACCATACCCACCATATACACTTATCGAACTATGCTTGTCCAACTTAGTACACTTAGCACTATTCTATTTTCTGTGGTTCTAACGAGCCTGGGGGGATTCGAACCCTCGACCTACGGCTTAGAAGGCCGTTGCTCTATCCAGCTGAGCTACAGACTCAATCTAGCTCTATTAGAACTATCTCTCAAAGCTTTTAGGCTTCAAGAAAGCGGGTGATGGGAATCGAACCCACGTATCCAGCTTGGAAGGCTGGTGTT